>JBEKAU010000098.1:0-7895 GCA_050015755.1 Vulcanimicrobiaceae bacterium
AGTGCATCTCGACCTTCACCATCCGGCGCAAGAAGGCGGACGCGTCGCCCATCGTGACCACCCGGACGCGACCCGCGCGCTGATCGCGTTCGAGCCGGTCGAAGACGGCGCTCATCGGCGGAACGTACTGATGCGCTTCCATGTCGTAGCTGTGGCTGTAGACGAGGTAGACCGCGCGGTCGCGCTCGGAGGAGTCTACGACCGCACCGAGCCAACGCCCGACGTCGGCGGGGGAGACGTGTCCGCGCCGCATCTCGGCGATCGAGGCAAAGCGGCCCAGCGGCTCGATGGGAAAAGCCCAGATGTTCGAACTGACCGAACTATCGTGGAAGAATGGCAGCTCCGCCGGCATGCCGGTGTCGCCGGTGCCGTAATACGCGCGGATGCCGAGCGTTCCGAGGATGTCGGTCATCAGCGGTTGCGGATGGGCGCCGTCGGGCGCCGCGTAATCGACGATGGGATGGTGCAGCACCGAGCTCAGGCATTCGTCGTTGCGCGCCACCAGGAAGCGAATCTGGTACTCGTCCAGCCGGTGCTGTTCGATGCCGTACGCAAAGCCGTTGTGTAGCCACCCGCCGTGCGAGCCGATCGAGCCGTATCGCGCGATCTGCAACAGATACTTCTTGCCGGCGCCGCAGGCGTCGAAGCCCATGCCGTCGCCCGGCTTGTCGAGGTCGGGACCGGCCGTGACGTCCCAGTTGAAGCGCAGATCCGGCCGCACCAAATGCGAGCGGATGAGGTTCGGAATACCGGACCACTCGTTGTTGGAATCGATGTGCCAGTTGACCACGAGGCCGCCGATACCACCCTCAGCAGCGACGACGTGCGGCACCGCTCCCTGGTCAAACGCGATCGCATCGAGCAGCGCGCGCTGTAAGAACCCATCGCCCTGGGCCCGCAGATACCCGAGCGGTGGATCGGCATACACGACGTGCCCGCTTCCCACCGCGCGCTCGGTGAGCACCGGCCCGAGTGCTGACATCGCATCGACGCGCACGCCGGAATCGACGCGTGTCGCGGCAAGTGGGTAGCTCACCGCACCATAGTGATACGTCGACAAGCGACGCTGCCGGTCGAGCTTGCCGTACGGAATATGCCAGCGGCGCGCTGCCGCATCCGAGGTGAAGGTAATCGGACCGCGGCCGAATGCGCGCTCGCGCAGGCGCTGATAGCGCAGGTAATGGACACCAAGCAGCGGCGCGAAGAGGCCCGCGATGCGGTAGCTCCCATTGGCGCGCCGCGTCCCCGCGTCGTCGACGACGACCAGCGTGCCGCCATCGGATACATAGCGTCCGAGCATCGACTGGAGCGCCTCGGGAATCGTGCGCGCGAGCCGGTCGGGCAGGATGACGACCGGGTAGGTGCCGACCCACCGCGGCCGTTCGAGCAGCGCCGCGTCATCGGCAGACATCCAACGGTGCGGGATCCCCGCTTCCACCAAGCTGCGCTCCCACGCCGCGTGCACGCTCGCATCGACGTCCGCGTCGTCCGTCACCAGCAAGACACCAATCGCGTCCGGGTGTTCGAGTCCACGCAATTTCTCGGTTCGGCCGCTGACGGCGAGAACGAAGATCGCGACGCAGACGCCCAGGACGAGCCAACGGTTGAGCGCGCGTTTAAGCACCGGTCGTCGACCCGCGGTGCTCGGCGAAGACCCATCCCCACACCGTGACCTCCGGCCCCAGCGTGATGCGCCGCGCCGAGTAGACGCTCTTGCGCGCGCCCTCCATCGCGATGACCGCACCAGCGGCCAGCACGATCGACGACTCGCTGAACACGTGACCGGTAATGTGGGCATCGGTGCCGACGTGCACGTCGCCACGCGCGATCACGCTGCCGTCGACGAGGGCGCCGGCCTCGATCACCAGCCGCCGATGGCATTTGAGACTGCCGTGCACCTTTGCACCGGCACCGATGCGCAGGTCGCCGCGCGCGATGATGTCGCCTTCGTGCACCGCATCGCGCTCGACCGTGAGCGCGTCGCGCGTCGCCGGTGCGACCGGCACCGTGCCGTGGTTCGCCGCAGTCCATACCGGCGTACCGAAGACGCGGGTGAAGCGCACGTCCGCGCCCAGCGTGACCAGGCCCCCCGCGCTTGCCGAAAGACCCAGCGAAGAGTGGGCTCCGACGGTCAACGATTGCTCGGCATCGATCCACCGGCGGATGCGCAAGCGCGGTCCGAGCGTCGCGCTCCCCTCGACGAGGACCGTTCGCGCGTGCAGCCGGTCGCCGCCGGTGGCATCCCCGGTCACGTATTGGTCCTTGGCGGTGATTTCGCTCGGATAGTCGACGTCGGCGCGCACGACGACGACGTCGAGGTCGTGTGCCCGCGAGAGGTAGTGCAACTCGTCCACCACGCGGACGACGTCGTCCGAGCGCCACAGCTTGCGCCGCTCGGGGGGGCCCGCGCTCGCGGACGCCAAGGGTCCGATCTTCTCGCGGAAGGAGCGCGCGAAGAATCGCGGCTCGCGCACGTAGCGCGGCGTCAACGGCAACGCCTCCGCATCGCGCCGGCGGAGCAGCTCCAGTGGCCCCATGATCAAGGGCGCGAAGAAGACGACCGCAAAGGCCGCGAGGGTGACGACGATCGCGATCATGCCGCGGTCGACGTGTCGGACCGCCGCGCGCGCCGCGTCTTGTCCCAGCGCACGGAGCGCGTCTTGACGACGTCGCCGATCGTATCGAACACGCCCGCGCTCACCGCCGCCGAGTTGAACAAGAACAGCGTGAAGAGCATCGGCAGCAGATAGATGCGCTCGACGCCGCCGTCGAGCAGCTCGGCAGCGCCGACTTCGTAGACGGGCGCGAAGTTGCCGGCCGCATTGTAGCCGACGATGAAGAAGCCGATGAGGAGCGAGGCGATGACCGGCATCGCTCCCATGTAGAAGAGGAGCACGTTGGCGGCCAGGCCGGTCAAGAGCAGCGGCGGCACCGTGTAGACGAGCAAGAGCAACGCACCGTCGACGCGCTGCATGAACGAGAGGTGCTTCGAACGCAGAATCGGGCCGAGATTGCGCAACATCGCGCGGTTGTGTCCGCGTGACCAGCGCCGCAGCTGCGTGAAGCGCACCTGCCACTGGTGAGGGACTTCCTCGTAGCACTCGGCACGATTGGCGTAGACGACTTTCCAGCCGGCCGCATAGAGCCGCACCGTCAAATCCGTATCCTCGGCCAGCGTCTCCTCGTCGAAGCCGCCGATGCGCTCGACGAGCTCGCGCCGAAATCCACCGACCGTCCCACCGTACTGTGGCAGCAGGTCGAGGTTGAAGCGGGCCTGCTGATCGACCTGATAGCCGCCCGACCGCTCGAGCGAGAGCAGCCGGGTCAGGAGATTGCGGCCGGTGTTGCGCGGGACGACCCGGCCCATGACGGCGCCGACCTCGGGGTCGGTGAAGGCCGCGCCCAGTTCGCGCAGCAGTCCCGAGCCCGGCGTGTAGTCCGCGTCGAATACCAGGATGATCGGGTACTTGGCGATCCGCAGCACGACGTTGAGACTGTTCTGCTTGCCGCGCGCACCGCGCAGGACGTAGAGCGGGCGAATGAACGGATACCGCTGCGCATACTCGGCCAAGATCGTGGTCGTCTCGTCCCGCGACTGATCGTCGATCGGGATGATCTCCATACGGTCGCGCGGGTAATCGGCCTGGAGGAGGGCCTCGAGCGATTCGCGTGCCACGCTCGCCTCGTTGTGCATCGGCACGACGACCGTGATCGCGGGCAGCTCGTCGTCGTAGAGGTCTTGGAAGGACGGCCGCTGCGTGAGGGTGAGGCGGCTCACGCTAAAGACGAAGTGCCGCACCGCGTAGACGCACATCACGATGACGACGATCAGGACATAGGTCTGCAGGACGTGGACCAGGAGCGATCCGTTCATAGCCAGACCCAGCCCGCGCTCGTTCGCTGCATGCGCCTGGACAACGGGACCAGGAACATCGTGAGCAAACCGATCAGGGGGATCACGTCGAACAGCGGCCCGAACTGCAAATAGAGGTCGGACATCAAAATGGGCCCGGTGTGCGCCAGAATTGCGACGAACGCGGCGTAACGCACCATCGAGAGCACGATCTCAAAGGCGACCGAGCAGACGGTGAGCGCGATGACCTCGAGCGGCCCGAACGGAAACAAGGAGGCAAACAGCGCGACGAACGGCGGAACGATGATCCACGTCGTGATTGCCGTGTGCAGCATCAACTGGGAGAAATCGTCGGAGTCGTAGCCCAGATGACCGGTGAAGTAGAGGTAGGCGGCTTCACCGCCGACGACCAGGGCGTTGAGGATCACGAAGTAGCGCAGCGGCGGATAGACCGCTCGTACCAGCGCGCAGATCACGATCACGGCGGCGCACACGACGATCCACCACAGCAGCACCACCCAGCTGTGCGAAGGCATGAAGAAGTGCAACGCGCTCAGGTCGTAGCGCAAGTAGCGGTCGGGCTGCGTGGTCACCGGCTGCCCGAGCGCATTGAGCAGACGCGCCAACAACAGCGTGGCCGCGGTCGCGATCGTTCCCGCGAACCATGCCATGGCACCGCCACCGACAAGGGCACACACGACCGCTGTCATCAGTGATCCCGGCACGCGAGTGAGCGTTCGGTACGACCGATGCGGCATGATCACGCGATCGGCCGTCGAGGCATTGGGGACGGCGGTCATAGGGTCTTTCAGGAAAACCGGGCGAGAGGCAGGACCACACCGCCACCCGGGCTAGCGTCCCTTTCCTTAATGAGATTTTCTCCGGCTCGCTGTGACGCGAAACACGGTGCGTTCACAGAAAGCCAGACATCGGGCAATCGTGCCGACCTTGGCGGCGTCTTAACGCAAAAGCGTCTTTTTCGGATTGCCGGGGATCAACGGCCCCTTCGATGAGCGAGCCGGCGGCCGTCACCTGAGAGGGTGGCCACAGCACCGGCGCGCATCCTGGGTGCCAGCATGAAGCCCCTCCGTCTCGCGCTGCTCCTGGCGCTCGCTCTCGCCGTTACCGCGCAGGCGCCGCAGGCTGCGCCGAGTTCCTCCGCCGACGCCGGCGTCGTGCGGGCAACGCTGCCCGACGGGCTGCGCGTCGTCGTCGTGCGCAACGCGCTGGCCCCGGTCGTCTCCACCGACCTGACCTATCTGGTCGGCTCGCGCGACGATCCGACGGGCGTCCCCGGCATGGCGCACGCGCAGGAGCACATGATGTTCCGCGGCACGACGGAGCTGAACACCGCGCAGCTCGGCACGATCGCGACCGCGCTCGGCGGCGACTTCAACGCGGAGACGTCGGACACGATCACGCAGTACCAGTTCACCGTGCCGGCGGCCGACCTCGACGCCGTGCTGCGCATCGAATCCGATCGCATGCACGACACCCGCGATCTGCAGTCGGAATGGGCCAACGAACGCGGCGCGATCGAGCAGGAAGTGCTGCGCGACGAAACCGAGCCGGGGGCCGACTTCTTCACCGACGCGGAGCAGATCGCCAACGCCGGCACACCGTACGGCCACCACGGCGTCGGCACCAAGGCCGCGTTCGACAAGCTGACCGGTCCCGAGATCAAGGCGTTCTACGGGAAGTGGTACGCGCCCAACAACGCGGTGCTCGTCATCGCCGGCGACGTCGATCCGCAACGCGTGCTCGCACAAGTCCGCCAACGATTCGCGAACGTGCCGCGCAAGCCGGTGCCGGCCCACGCCGCCGCGCACTACGCGCCGATCAAGCGCACCGTCATCGCGCGCGCGACGACGCTCGTCTATCCGTTGGCGGCGGTTGGCTACCGGTTCCCCGGCATCGCCAGCGACGACTTCCTGGCCTGCTTCGTGCTGCAGGGGATCCTCGGCTCGGAACGCGGGCCGCTGCGCGCCCTCTCCGACGACGGCACGGCGCTCGAATCCGGCTGGACCTCAGAGAACTACACGCCCGACTCGCAACTCGGCTTCGCGACCGCGGCGCTGCGCCCGGGCGCCGATCCGGCCGCCGTCGCCGAGACGCTCGAACACATCACCCGCGAGTACGCCGAGCACGGGGTCCCGCGTGAGTTGTTCGAGTCGACTAAGCACCAGTTGATCGCCTCACAGGAGGAGAGCCGCAACTCGATCACCTCGCTGGCCTCCGATTGGGCGACGACGATTGCCCAAGACGACGAACCCTCGATCGCGCGCGAGCAGCAGTTGCTCGCCGCGGTGACGATCGAGCAAGTGAACCGCGCCGCGAAGCGCTACCTCGACCCGCACCACGCGATCATCGGCGAGCTGACGCCGTCCGCGAGCGCCTCGCAGAGTGCCGAGGCCGCGCCGGCACAACAAGGGACGGAGAAGCCACTGCAGGTGCAGTCGGCCGTCACCGCGCTGCCGCCGTGGGGCGAGGCGCTGATCCGCGACGTTGCGGTCCCGACGAGCCGCCTCGCGCCGACGACGATGAAACTCGCCAACGGGATCACACTGATCGTTCAGCCCGAGACGATCTCCGATTCGGTCTTCCTCTACGGCTCGATCAAGACGAACCCCGGCCTCCAGGAACCGCAAGGCCAAGAAGGCATCAGCGGTGTCTTGAATGCGATCTTCTCGTACGGCACGCGGTTCCAGGACCGCGTCACCTTCCAGCGTGCGCTCGACGACACCGACACCGATCTGCGCGCCGGCACCGAGTTCGCGTTCGAAACGACCCGCGCGTCGTTCACGCGCGCCGTCAACCTGTTGGCCGAGAACGAGCTGCAGCCGCGCTTCGACCAGCGCACCTTCGAGCAGGCGCGTGACCGCGCGGTCGGCGAGCTGCAGACCTCGCTCAACAGCGCCAACGGCGTCGCGCTGCGCCGCGCTGCACCGTACCTCTTGCCGGTCGGCGATCCCGAGCTGCGCCAGCCGACGCCGGCCGAGTTGGGCTCGCTCACGCTCGAGCAAGTCGAACGGTACTACGGCACCGTCGTGCGGCCCGACCTCACGACCATCGTCGTGGTGGGCAACGTCGCACCTGAGACGGTGCGCGCCCTGATCGAGCACGACTTCGCCAATTGGCACGCCGACGGACCACCGCCGAACGTCGATCCCTCACCACTGCCGCGCAATGGTCCGGGCGACGTCGACCTCGACATCCCGATCGGGCAAACCGAGGCCCGCTTCGAAGAAGTCGTGCCGCTCCCGCACGGCGACCCGCAGTCGTATCCGCTGCTGCTCGGCACCGCGATCCTGGGCGGCGGCTCGCTCACGCCGGCGCAGAGCCGGCTCTTCCGCGATCTGCGCCAAGACGCGGGGCTCGTCTACACCGTGAGCGCCGCACTGGCGCCACGGCGCGAGCGCTACCTTTTCACCATCGAGTTCGCGTGCTTGCCGAGCAACGAGCCGCGCATCGCCTCGCTGATCGACGAGGAGATCACGCGCATGCAAACGCAGCCGGTCGGCGACTTCGAGCTGGCGCTGGCGAAGGCGTCGATCGTACGCCAGGGACTCGTTCAGGCTGCCTCGGTCGCCGCGATCGGCGGCGGACTGCTCGGCGAGGCGACCTCCGGCGAGCCGTTCGACCAGCCGCAGCGCGACGCCCACGCGTACCTCGCCACCGACGCGGCGGCGATCGAGCACGCGTTCGCGGCGCAGATCGACCCCAAGGCGTTCGTGCGCATCATCGAGGGGCCGCGCTCGTAGGGCGCGCCAGCATCAGCAGCGGCACGCCCAACGCGACGAGCACGGCGCACGCCTTCCATGCGAGGGCGAAGCCGTGCGCGTCGACGAGCGCGCCGAACCCGATCGGCGCGATGAAGCCGGCCAGGTAGACGAAGCTCAGCCCCACGCCCATCGCGCTGCCGGCCGCGTCGGCGCCGCCCAACTCGGCCAGCTCGGTGTTGAACAAGCCGGTGAACCCGATCACCGACGCGCCCAGCCCGACCGAGATCGCGATCACCGTCAACGGCGGCGGCGCAGCGCCG
>JBEKAU010000099.1:0-7840 GCA_050015755.1 Vulcanimicrobiaceae bacterium
GCACTGCGCGAAGATCTCGATCGTCGGCGCCGGCATGCGCGGGACGTCCGGCGTCATCTATCGCGTGGTCAAGGCGATCAGCGATGCGGGGATCGAGATCATCCACTCGACCGACTCCAACATCACCATCTCGATTTTGGTCGCGAGCGACCAGGCCGATGCAGCGGAACAGGCGCTGCACGACACCTTCCGGCTCGGACGGGGAGCAGTAGCACGATGAGGTCTCTGGGCCGTCTTTTGACCGCGATGATCACGCCGTTCGACGCGAGCGGCGCGCTCGACCTGAGCGAATCGGTACGGGTCGCGGAATTTCTCGTCGAACGGGGCAACGACGGCGTCGTCTTGGCCGGCTCGACCGGTGAGGGCAGCGCGCTCGAGAGCGACGAGAAGCTCGCGCTCTTCGACGCCGTCAAGCGCGCGCTCGGGACGCGCGGGACCGTGATCGCCGGCACCGGCGACAACAACACGCGTCGCTCGATCGTTTTGACGAAGGCAGCCGAAGGGCTCGGCGTCGACGCTGCGCTGCTGACCGTCCCCGCGTACGTCAAGCCCACCCAAGAGGGGATGCTGGCGCACTTCGGCGCGATCGCCGAGGCGACGTCGCTGCCGTGCGTCGTCTACAACATCCCCGGCCGTACCGGTGCGAACATGCTGCCGGCGACCTTCCACGAGCTGACGCGGCGCCATCAGAACATCGTCGGCATCAAGGAGTCCAGCGGCGACCTCGGCCAGTTCACCGCGCTGCTGCGCGGCAACCGCGACGGCGTCAGCCTGTGGGCCGGCGACGATTACCTGTATCTGCCCGCTCTCGCGGTCGGCGCGCACGGCTGCATCTCGGTCGCGGCGCACCTGGCCGGCAACGAGTTGCGCACGATGGCCGATGCGTACGCGGCCGGCGACGTCGTGCGCGCGAGTGCGATCCATCGCGAGCTCGCGCCGCTGATCGCTGCGCTGTTTGCGACGACCAGTCCGATCCCGGTGAAGTGGGCGATGGGGACGTATGGCTTCAACGTCGGCGCATGCCGCTCGCCGCTCAGCGCACTGCCCGAACCGCTCCAAGCGCAGCTCGAGCCGCTCATCGCGCCGTATCGTCCGGAGTGGGCGCGATCCTGATTTTGGGCTGTCGCGTCGACCCGATCGGGCGCGACGCGGCGGTCGAACGCATCGCGGAGCTGGCGAATGCCGGCGGCGCCGCGGTCGTCGTCACGCTCGGCGTCGAGATGGTGATGGCGGCGCAGCACAACGCCGCGTTCCGCACCGTCGTCAACGGCGCGGCGATCGTGACGTGCGATACGGTCGGCTTGTTGCTCGCCTCGCGGCTGCGGCGTGGACCGCTGCGCGAGCGGGTGACCGGGGTCGAGTTGGCCGGCGCGCTTGCCGCGCGCTCGGCGAACGTCGGCGACGTGCGCCTGTATCTGCTCGGCAGCAAGGGCGACACCGCGCAGCGCGCTGCCGACGTGCTCCGCCGCGCGTGCCCAGGGGCGCAGATCGTCGGCGCCCGCGACGGGTACTTTCGCGAGGACGAGAGCGCGGCCGTCGCGGCCGCCGTTGCGGCGAGCGGAGCCAACGTGCTGCTAGCCGGCCTCGGGTCGCCCAAACAAGAGCTGTGGCTCAGCCGCTGGCTGCCCGCCACCGGCTGCGGGGTCGGGATCGGCATCGGCGGTTCGCTCGACGTCTACGCCGGGAACGTCGAGCGCGCACCCGCGCTCGTGCAGCGACTCGGGCTGGAGTGGGCGTATCGGTTGGTCAAGGAGCCGAGCCGTTGGCGGCGCCAGTTGGCGTTGCCGCGTTTCGCGCTCGCCGCGCTGCGTGAGACGGTCACGTCGCGCCGAGAAGGGAACATACGAACCTGACATGCGCGCGATGATCCTCGCGGGCGGGATGAGCACGCGCCTCTACCCGCTGACGAAACAAGTCCCCAAACCCCTCGTCCCGGTGGCGGGCGAGCCGATCAGCGGTCATGTGATGCGCTGGATCGCCTCACACGGCTACGACGAGGTTGCGATCAACACGTTCTACCTCGCCGACGCGGTCGAAGCAGCGTTCGGCGACGGCAGCGACTTCGGCGTCGCACTGCACTACTTGCGAGAGAAAGAGCTGACCGGCAGCGCCGGTGCGCTCAAGCAAATGGACGGGTGGTTCGACGATACGTTCGTCGTCGTCGGCTGCGACGATCTCACCGACGCCGATCTCACCAGCCTGGTCCGCTTTCACAAAGCGCGCGGCGCGCTGGCGACGATCGGCCTCGTCGAAGCAGAGGAAGTCGACCAATACGGGGTGGTGATCCTCGATGGCGAGGGACGTATCACCGGCTTCCAGGAGAAGCCGCCCAAGGGGACGGAGCGCTCGAAGCTCGCCAACACCGGCATCTACGTCTTCGAGCCCGAGATCTTCACGCGCATTCCGGCCGACACGTTCTACGACTTCGGCAAACAGGTGTTTCCCGAGCTGCTCGCCGACGGGCTGCCGTTCTACGGTCTGCATTTGCGCGACGCGTATTGGCGCGACGTCGGCACGCCCGAAGAGTACCGCCGCGCCAACGACGACGTGCTCTCCGGCAAGGTCGTCGTGCGCGGGACGCGCGCGACCGGCGTGCCGCGCGGTGTGACGGTGCCGCGCGATACGCGCATCGAAGGCGACGTGCGCGTCGGCGAGGGCGTCCTGCTCGGGGCCGGTGTGCGCATCGTCGGTCCGAGCGTCGTCGGCGATGGGGTCGCGATCGGCGACGGCGCCGTGGTCGAGCGCAGCATCCTGTGGAACGAAGCGTCGGTCGGTACCGGAGCCGTCGTGCGCGACACGATCGTCGGCGTCGGGTACGCGATCGCCGACGACGCGACACTGGCCGACGCGATCGTCGCGAACGAACCGACGCCGGCATAGCCGCACGCCTTGCCGCGCCGCGGGTTCGTCGTGAACGGCCGGCGTGCTGGATCGTCTGCGCTCGTGGCTCTTTCCCTCGGCGTGCGTCGCGTGCGAGCGCGCCGGACCGGCGCTGTGTGCGGCCTGCGCGCCGACGCCCTGGGCACTGGTGCATTTCACGCTCGGCAGCACGCCGGCGTATGCGCTCGGCCCCTATGAGGGTCCGCTGCGTACCGCGATCCTGGCGATGAAGGAGGGGCAGCGCGATCCGCTCGACGCGTTCGCGGCGCTGCTCGACCGGGTGCCGATCGCGGCGACCTTGGTGCCAGTGCCAACCTCGCGCGGACGCGCGGGCCAGCGCGGCTTCGACCAGGCGACGCAACTCGTCCGCCGCCTCGCGCGGCGCCGCGAGCTCGCGGCGGCCGAGCTGCTCTGCAAGCACGGCCGGCCGCAGGAAGGCCGCGGTCGCCAGGCGCGCTTGGAGGCCGCCGGGCGTTTCTCGCTGCGGCGCGGGGCCGTGCTGCCCGCGGCGGCCGTGCTCCTGGACGACGTCTGCACGACCGGCGCGACCCTGGTCGACGCGGCGGCGACGCTGCGCGGCGCCGGGGTGCGGGTGGCCGGCTTCATCGTCCTGGCGCGCGCGGGCGGAACCCCGGCCGACGGCCCGCGGTCTTGGCGAGCGTGAAAGCCATTTGGAACGGGGCCGTCCTGGCCGAGAGCGACAAGACGGAAGTCGTCGAGGGGAACCACTACTTCCCGCCCGGCGCCATCAAGAAGCAGTACTTCGCGCCTTCCGACACCCACTCGGTGTGTCCGTGGAAGGGGACCGCGAGCTATTACACGGTGCAGGTCGACGGCAAGTCCAACCAGGACGCTGCCTGGTACTACCCCTCGGCCAGCGCCGAGGCGAAGAACATCGAGAACTACGTCGCCTTCTGGAAGGGCGTCGAGGTCACGCCGTAAGCGCCGACGCCGTCTACCTCGCGCGCGCGTGCGAACTCGCCGCGCGCGCGATTCCCGACGCGGCGCCGAATCCGCCGGTCGGGTGCGTGCTCGTTCGCGACGGGGTGACGATCGGCGAGGGTTGGCACCATCGTCGCGGTGAGGCACACGCCGAGGTTGAGGCGCTGCGTGACGCGCATGCGCGGGGCAACGATCCGCGCGGTGCGACCGCGTACGTCTCGCTCGAACCGTGCGATCACCACGGGCGCACACCGCCGTGTTCGCTCGCGCTGCTCGACGCCGGCGTCGCGCGGGTCGTCGTCGGGACGCTCGATCCCAATCCGCGCACCGCGGAGGGCGGCGTGCGCCGTTTGCGCGCGCAGGGTGTCGACGTCGCCGTCCCCGACGCGCCGGCGGCACGCGCACTGATCGAACGCTTCCGCTGGACGATCGCGCATCCGCGCCCGTACGTGACGTTGAAGATGGCGATGTCGCTCGACGGCTACGTCGCGCCACGCACCGGCGAGCGCGTGCAACTGACCGGTCCCGCTGCGATGGAACGCGTGCGTCAATTGCGCTGGCAGCACGACGCCGTGATGGTCGGCGCGGGGACGGTGCGAATCGACGATCCGTTGCTGACCGTGCGGCCCCACATCACCCGGCGCGCGCCCTATCACCGCGTCGTCGTCTGCGAGCGCGCGCCGATTCCCGTCACGAGCCGCGTGCTCCAGCCGCCTGCCGACGCGCCCGAGGGCGCGTATGCGCCGACGATCGTGCTCGCGCCGGCCGGCCGGCGCGCCGCGTTCGCCGATCTCGCCGCCGTCGCCGATGTCGTCTTCGTCGGCAACGAGGAGGCTGGCGAGCTCGACCTTGCCGCGGGTCTGACCGCGCTGCACGAGCGCGGGATCGCGACGGTGCTATGCGAGGGCGGCCCGACGCTGGCCGGCCGATTGGTCGCGCGTGGTCTGGTCGAGCGGCTGGTGTGGTTCGTCGCGCCGAGGCTGCTGCAGGGGCCGACGGCGGTGCCGGTGCTGGCCGGCGCGACGCTGGGCGGCGTAGACGGGTGGCGGTTCGATCGCAGCGAACGCGTCGGGACCGACATGCTGCTCTCCGCGGATCTCACCACATGTTCTCCGGCCTGATCGCGCACGCCGGAAAGGTCGCCTGGATCGAAGGCGACGGCGAGCGCGGGATCACCCTCGCCGTCGAGGCGCAGGGTGCGATCGCCGACGGCGTCGCCCACGGCGACTCGATCGCGATCGACGGTGTGTGCCTGACGGTTGTGGGTTACGATGCGCGCACCATGCGGTTCGATGTCGTGCCGGAGACGGTCGCACGCACCGACATCGGCGACCTGCGCGCCGGCGACCGCGTCAACGTCGAGCTCTCGCTGCGGCTGGGCGATCGCCTGGGCGGCCATCTCGTCTACGGCCATGTCGATGCCGCCGCCCCGATTCTGGCCAAGGACGACGAAGGGCAAGGACATCGGCTGCGCATCGGCGTGCCGCCGGCGCTGACCTCGTTCATCGTCGAGAAGGGCTACATCGCGGTCGACGGCGTCAGTCTCACCGTGGCATCGGTCGACGGCGACGCGTTCACGATCGCGTTGATCCCGGAGACCTCGCGCCGCACGACGCTCGGTACCAAGGGATCCGGCGCGCGCGTCAATCTCGAAATCGATCCGGTTGCGCGCTACGCGCGCGGCGCGATCGACGCGTACGTGCGTGCCACCGGTATCGCGATCGCGTGATCCGCTCGGGACCGCTCGTGCGCGAGCGCGTACGCTGGAGCGACGTCGACAAGATGGACGTCGTCTATTACGCTCGCTACGTGCGCTTCATGGAAGCAGCCGAGAGCGAATTCTTCCGCGAGCTCGGCTTTCCGTACGATCGCCTGAGCGAGGGCCTGGGCGTGTGGATCGCGCGGGTCAAGCTCGAGGTGCATTTCAAAGCGCCGGCACGCCTGGACGATGAAGTGCTCTGCCGTGCGGAGCTGGTGAAGATCGGCGGCTCGTCGATGACGTTCGCCTTTCCGATCGATCGCGCCGACGGCACGCGATTGGCCGACGGCGGGCTCGTCCTGGCCGCACTCGATCGTCACACGATGCGCGCGACGCGGTTACCCGAGCCGCTGCGCGCCGCGCTGCAGCACGGCGCCCCGAATCAGGCTTCGTCTTCGGCCAGCAGGCCGTAGATTTCTTTGCGCGCGCGATCGAGGATGGTGCGCACCTTCTCGAGCGTCGCTTCGTCAGCGCCGCGGGCACTCATCACCGCGCCGGCGAGTTTGATCGCCGAGTGCTTGAGGTTGTGGCGTGCGTCCTGCTCGTCGTCGACGTCTTCGTCGTCGTCGCGTTCGGCGGCACGATCGGCCAGCAACGCGCGGCCGCTCTCGGTGATCGTGTAGACGCGCTTACCTTCGACCTCGGCGCTGGTCACGAAGCCGCCGTCCTCGAGGAACTGCAGGGTCGGATAGATGGAGCCGGCACTCGGGCGGAAGCCGCGCTTCTCTTCGATCTCGCGGATGATCTCGTAGCCGTGCCGCGGCGTCTCCGCCAGCATCTCGAGGACGAGAAATTTCATGTCGCCTCGGCGTGTGCGCGCTTTCCAGCGGCCCCCGAAGCCCTTTTCGAAGCCGCGCTCGAAACGCGCGTCGAAGCCCGGAAATCCGGGTCCGGGTCCAAACATGCCCCGGCGGTGTCGTCCACGGCCGCCGAAGTGGCCGTGCTCATGGAAGAAGTGTTTCATGAGTCGATACTAAGCGATATATCGCGATACGTCAAGACGTAGCGCCAAGGGTCTCATGTGCGTAGACCGAGGAGGCGGTCGGCCGTTCCGTGCGCGATCCACTCTTTGTCGTCCGGCGGGATGGGCAGCGCGTCGAGGAAGGCGCGACCCGTGAGGTTGTCGCTGAAGGGGTAGTCGACCGAGAACAGGATCCGCTCCATGCCGAACGTGAGCAGCGCCGCGAGGAACGGCGGCAGGGTGAAGAAGCCGCTGGTCGTGATCGTGACGTGATCGAGGATCGTCTGGCTGATCGAGCGCTGCAAGCCGGTCGTCGGTAAGCGTTCATCGCAACGCGCGAGCATCGTCGGTAGGCCTTCACCCATGTGGCCGATGATGAGCTTGAGTCGCGGATGCCGATCGAGTGCGCCGGAGAGGACGAGCCGCAGCACGTGCAGCGCCGTCTCGGCATGCCAGCCCCAACCCGAGGTCGCCAGCGCGAAGGACACCGCCGGCGAGAAGCCGTCGTAATACGCGCGACGCACCGGCTCGGGCGGAATCCATGGGTGCAGATAGATCGGGACGCCGAGTGCCTCTGCACGCGCGAGAATCGGATCGAACATCGGATCGTCGAGGAATTTGCCGTCGGTCGTCCCGTTGATGAGCGCGCCGCAGAAGTGGTACTCGTCGACCGTGCGCGCGAGTTCGTCGGCTGCCGCTTGGGGTGCCGTCATCGGGAGATGCGCGAATGCCGCGAAACGCGTCGGGTGCGTTGCGACGACGCTCGCGAGCGCGTCGTTGTAGCGGCGTGCGAAGTCGGGACTCGCGTCGGGCGGCAACAAGTCGGCTCCGGGACCGACGACCGAGAGGACCTGCACGCTGATCCCCGCCGCGTCCATCGCCTGGAGCCGTGCCCCTTCGATGTCGTCGAGCTGGTCGCGGCGCGCGTCGGCGCCGCTGCCGGTGAGAAAGCCGCGCCTGGCCATCACCGCCGGGTCGATCTCGCCGGCGAACCGCCTGAACGAGACGTGCTCTTCGAGTGCGACGATCCGCGGCGCATCCATGCCCGCATGATGAACGATATATCGCTAAAGCGTCAAGGCGCCATCGGAGGCTATGCAGCCTTTTTGGGCCGGCCGCCGAGCTTGCCGTTCTGGCGAGAAGCGCGTGCCTTTGCCGCTGACTTCGCCGAGCCGGCCTTGCGCGCCGACGACGACCGAACGATGCTGCTCAACCCGAGATACTCGGGCAACATCTCCGCGACCGAGAAGCTCACGTCGAGATCAGGCCACTCGATCGTGGCACCGTTGTCTTCGACG
>JBEKAU010000100.1:0-7828 GCA_050015755.1 Vulcanimicrobiaceae bacterium
GAGATCCACGGCCTGCCCGTCGCAGCCGGTGCCGCAAAGGCCGCTGAAGCGGCCGAGCGCGCAACCCCGCAGACCGTCTGACGCCGCCGTGAGCTCGCTGCAATGGGGCGGGCGGTTCGCGTCGGCTCCCGACGCCGCGCTGCTCGCCTTCGGTTCCTCGCTCCACGACGATCTCGTCCTCGCACCGTTCGACGTGCGCTGTTCGCTCGCGCACGTCACCGCGCTGCGGCGCGTGCTCGCGCCGGCCGACGCGGTCGCGCTGCGTGCCGCGTTGGAACAGGTTGCGGCCGAGATCGACGACGGCACGTTCGCGGCGTGGGCGACCACGCACAACTTCGAAGACGTCCACGGGGCGATCGACGCGCGCGTGCGCGAGCACGCCGGACCGCCCGGTGAACGGCTGCACGCCGGCCGTTCGCGCAACGATCAGGTCGCGACGACGCTGCTTCTTTATGCACGCGATCGCGCGACCCGTGGCGCGAAGCTGGCGCTCGACGTCGCCGCGCTGTGCGAGGATCGCGCGCAGAGCGCGCTCGAGCGGCGCGCGCTGCTGGCGGCAACGACCCATTGGCAGCCGGCCCAACCGGTGCTGCTCGCGTTTTGGCTCGATGCCTGCGCGCAAGGGTTTGTGCGCGCCGCCGAACGCTTCGCCCGCGTCGCTGCCGACGCGTCGCGCTTCTGCCCGCTCGGCAGCGCCGCGCTGGCCGGCACCTCGCTCCCGCTCGACCGCGTCGCGGCAGCGCGCGAGCTGGGCTTCGCCGCGCCCAGCCGCAACGCGCTCGATTCCGTCGGGGACCGGGACATCGCCCTCGACCTGCTGCACGCCGCCGCGCGAGCCGCGGTGGCCGCGTCGCGGCCGAGCGAAGAGCTGGTGATCTGGGCAACTCCGGCGTTCGGCTACGTGCGGCTCGACGACGCCGCCTCGACCGGCTCGAGCTTGATGCCGCAGAAACGCAACCCCGACCCCTTCGAGCTGTGCCGCGCTGCCGGTGCACGCGCGATCGGCACCTACACCGGCGCGCTCGCGTCGGTCAACGGCATCGCGCTCTCCTATCACCGCGACCTGCAGGAGACGAAAGCACAGGTCATCGGCGGGACCGAACAGGCGTTGGCGGCGCTCGACGCGTTCCGCCGTGCGTTCGCGCACGTCCACTTCCAAGACGCGACGACGAGCGCGCACGCCGGCGACGGCTACACGGTCGCGACCGATCTGGCCGACGCGGTGATCCTGGCCGGCGCGACCGCACGCGAGGCGCACCGCGCGGTCGGCGAACGGGTCGTGCGCGCCGAGACCGAAGGCCGCGAGCTCGACGCGAGCGACGCGGATGCGCTAGGCGTCCCGAACGCGCCCCTCGACGCGGCGGGTTCGGTTCTGGGCAAGCACACGCCGGGGTCGACCAATCCCGAGGCGGTCGCGACCGCGATCGGCCAAACGCGCGAGGCGATCGAAGCACTGGCCACGCAGTTGGACGCGGCCGGGTGAGCGAAGTAGGGATGGAGACGCGCACGCCATGATCACCGCCCACGTCCTCGGCGCCAGCGGATACGCCGCCGCTGAACTCATTCGCCTGATCGACCGACACCCGTCGGTTGCGCTGGGCGTGTTGGAGAGCCGTTCGAGCGCCGGCAGCCCCGTCTCCGAGATCTTCCCGTGGTTGCCGCACGTGCACGTCGCGTTCGAAGAGACCGGCACGGTCCTCGCTCGCGTCCGCGAGGACGACGTCGTGTTCGTCGCCGGCGGCCGCGAGCAGGCACGCGAGATGGTGCCGCAGCTCCTCTCGCGCGGTGCCCGCGTCATCGATCTCTCCGATGCGTTCCGGCTCGACGAGCACGCCGGCGAGGCCGTCTTCGGGCTGCCCGAACGGTACCGCGACCAGATCGCGGCGGCACGGCTGGTCGCCAACCCGGGCTGCTACGTGACCGCTTCGCTGCTCGCGCTGATCCCGCTCGGCCCGCTGGCCGATCGGATCGCGAGCGTCGTCATCGACGCCAAGAGCGGGATCACCGGCGCGGGCCGCACGCCCAACGTCTCCTCGATGTTTGCCGAGGTGTACGGTGACGTGCGCGCCTACGGGCTCGAAGGTCACCGTCATGGGCCCGAGATCGTGCAGGAAGCGCGCGCGGCCGGGATCGGCGCGCCGATCGTCTTTGCGCCGCACGTCGTGCCGCTGCCGCGCGGCATCCTCGCCGACGTCTACCTCATCCCGCGAGCACCGATCGCGCGCGAGGAAGTGCTCGCGCTCTACCATCGTTTCTACGCGACCAGCCCGTTCGTGACCGTGTTTCACGACGTGCGCGCGCCGCATCTGCCGGCGCTGCAGGGCACCAACGACGCGCACCTCGCGGTCGCGCAGCGCGAGGGGATCGTGCAAGTCCTCTCGGCGCTGGACAACCTGGGCAAAGGCGCGGCCGGTCAGGCCGTGCAGAACATGAACATCATGCTCGGTCTACCGGAGGAGCTCGGCCTCGATGCTCGCACCCACGCCAACTGACGGCGCGTCGGAATCCATCCGCCTGGTCAAAGTCCGCGGCGGCTTGGGCGCGGTCCCCGGCGTGAGGATGGCCGGCGTTCACGCCGGCATCAAGAAGCGCAAGACGGACCTCGCGCTGATCTCGCTGCCGGGTCCGCACATCTGCGCGGAAGTGATCACCACCAACGAGATCAAGGCCGCGCCGCTGCTCGCGAGCAGCGCGAACCTCGAAGCCGACGGAGACGCGATCGTGGCGATCGTCGCCAACGCCGGTTGCGCCAACGCATGCACCGGTGAGCGCGGCCTGCGCGACGCGCAGACGACGGCGCGTCACGCGGCGACGCTGCTCGGCGCGCGGCCGACGCAAATCGTCGTCGCCTCGACCGGTGTCATCGGCGTCACGCTGCCGATGGATCGGCTGGCCAAGGGACTCGACCGTGCCGTCAAGCAACTCGAGACCGGTCCCGAAGCCGCCAACGAGGCAGCCGAAGCGATCATGACGACCGATCACGTCCCCAAGCTCGCCGGCTACGCGTGGCACGAAAACGGCAAGCGTCACGCGATCGGCGGCATCGCCAAAGGCTCGGGGATGATCTCTCCCAAGATGGCGACGATGCTGGCGTTCCTGGTCACCGACGCGGAGTGCACGCGCGAGAGCCTGACCGAGGCGCTGCGCGAAGCGGCCGACGGGACGTTCAACATGATCTCGGTCGACGGCGACATGTCGACCAACGACGCCGTCTACTGCTGCGCGAAGCCCGGCAGCGAGCCGGCCTCGCCGGGGCTGCGTACCGCGCTGACCGCGCTCTGCCGTGATCTGGCGATCGCGATGGTGCGTGACGGCGAAGGTGCGACCAAACTGTTGACCTTCCGCGTCACCGGCGCGCGCGACGAACAGCAGGCGCGCACGATCGCGCGTGCGGTCATCAACTCGAGCCTGGTCAAGACCGCACTCTACGGTGAAGATCCCAACTGGGGCCGCGTCATCGCGGCCGCCGGCAGCGTCGGTGCGGGGATGGACCCGACCTCGTGGTCGCTCTATCTGGGCGGCCAGACCTGGGTCGAGCGCGGCGCGATCGAAGCGATGAGCGAAGCCGAGGCGCACGAAGTCCTCGAGGATTCCTCGGTCGAGGTACGCCTGGACCTCGGCATAGGCAGCGCCACCGCTACCGGTTGGGGCTGCGACCTCACCGGCGACTACGTGCGCATCAACGCGCACTACCGGACTTGACTTCGTCAAGTCCTTGGCGGTCCTCGCTACGCTGCGGTCCGCTCAAAGGAAGAGTTGAAGAAGGTCGATTGACGTGATCCAACAGACACGCGGCGCGCGGCTCGTGACGCAGCATCCGCACTTGATGGCGAACTACGGACGGCTCGAGCTCAACATCGTGCGCGGCGAGGGGTGCTGGCTGTACGACGAATCCGGGAATGCGTATCTCGACCTGGTGGCCGGGATCGCGGTGTGCGCGCTCGGGCACGCGCACCCGCGCATCGCGCGCGCGATCGCCGAACAGGCAGCGACGCTCGTGCACGTCTCCAACCTCGTCCACCACGAACCAGCCGGCACGCTGGCCGATCGCCTCGCGGCGCTCTCCGGCTTCGACACGGTCTTCTTCTGCAACAGCGGCTCGGAGGCCAACGAAGCGGCGATCAAGCTCGCCCGCAAACGCGCCTACCGCCGCCGCGAGCCGCAGCGCAACGTCATCCTCGCCGCGCGCGGCGCCTTCCACGGGCGCACGATGGGTTCGTTGACGGCGACCGACAACCCGAAGTACCACGAAGGCTTCGAGCCGCTGCCGGCCGGCTTCGCGCACGTTACGTTCAACGACATCGACGCGCTCGACGCGGCCATCGACGAGACGACGGCATGTTTCCTCGTCGAACCGGTGCAGGGCGAGAGCGGCGTCGTGCCCGCCACGCAAGAGTATCTCGAAGCGGCGCGGCGGCTGTGCGACGAGCGCGGCGCGTTACTGATCTTCGACGAAGTGCAGTGCGGGATGGGACGCCTGGGGCGTTTGTTCGCGCACCAAGTCTACGACGTGCGACCCGACGCGTTCACGCTGGCGAAGTCGCTGGGCAACGGTCTGCCGATCGGCGCGCTGCTCGTACGCGGCGAAGCCGCGACGGCACTCCGTCCCGGCGATCACGGCACGACCTTTGGCGGCTCGTGCGTCCCGGCGGCCGCCGCCCTGGAGCACCTCGCGATCCGCGACGTCATCGATCTCGACGCACAAGTCACCGCCGTCGGTGGTTTACTGCGCGACGAGTTAGCCGCGATCGCGGCCGAGTTCCCAACGGTCTTCGAGACGCCACGCGGAATCGGCTTCATGCTCGGGCTGCCGGTGCGCGAACCGTACGTCGCCGGCGACTTCGTCACGGCGGCCCTCGATCAGAACCTGTTCATCAACGCAGCCGGCCGTAACACGCTGCGTTTCATCCCGCCGCTCATCATCTCGGCCGACGAAGTCCGCGAAGGCATGCAACGCCTGCGCGCAACGATCGCGAGCGTCGTCCACTAAAACAACGACGCCCGGACGCCGGAGCGTCCGGGCGCGCGCCCAGAAGAGCTTCCGCCTCACGCCTCGGCGGATTCGTCCACCACTTGCGACGCCCGGTGGAGCCGGCGGGTGGGTGGATCGGTTTGCTATCTACTCTACGTATCGACGGGCACGAAAGATTCTTGACGGCCGGTGAAGGTTCCGTAACGGATACCTAACAGTTGTCTGGGGCCGACTCACGTGGACGAACCGCCTGCTCGGCTAATGCACGAAGTGGCCGGAGGCGTGGACCGTCTGGTACCAAGCCCAGCCGATCCAGACGGCGGCTGCCAGCATGAAGAAGGCGACGATCTTGGTGGCGAGATCGCCCCGCGAGTATTGCGCGTCGTGCTCCGCCTCGCGCTGCTCGGCTTCCGCATTCTCCATCATCTCTTTGGCGGTGCGGTGGTCGAACCCCGAGGGACCACCTATGTTGTTCACGTCGACGGGCTCGGCGGTGGACTGGGCTTTTGACCGGTCAGCCGCACGTTGACCAGGCAAGAAAGCAGATCGAACCAGAACGGGGCGCCGAGTGCGGCTGCGAACGCGGTGATCAGCAATCCGATGACGTGCAGCGCGTTCTGAGCCCAGTCACCGCTCCAGCCGTTGGCGATGCCCGGGACGAAGATCGAGCCGAAGCCGCCCGTGGAGACCGTCTCGATCGTCTGCAGCACCGGCGGCGCCTGGGATGCCGGCACGGGGCTGCCCTGCGCAGCCGGCAATGGCGAGGCTGAGGAAACCGCGGCGCTGATCTGGGCGGCGATCGCGTTGCTGACGTCGGGCCGCGACTGCAGCGAGCCGACGATGCGCACGGTGTCGACGTTCAGCAGCACCGTGATCAGCACGGCCAGCACGATCAAGATGAACTGCGCTTCGCGCTTGTACCAGCCGGAGACGCGATCCATTTGCCGGTTGAACCACGCGTCGGTGGCCGTCAGCAACCCGTCGTAGTCGCCCTGTGCCTGCAGCAGCAAGCTCGCGAGCTGACGGCCGAGGTCGCTCTGCGCGAACGCGGTCGGCGGCCCGCCCGCCGGCCCGAATGCGGTGGACTGCAGCGCCGCCATCATCGCGGTCGGCGTCGCGATGACCGACGTGGCGGCGTAGACGACCGGCGTCTTCTGGTCGAGTGCCGAGAGGACGTTCGTATTGGCGATGACGTCGTGGAACGCCAGCGTGAACGTCCGGGCATCCAGGTACGAGGGGCGATAGGTGCGATCGATCGGGCGTGCCCGTTCACCTGGCGGCATGGGCTTGCCGCCCGCGTCGTCGCTCGTGCTGGTGACGAGCGGATGGGCGTAGATCGCGTCGGCCACCGCCGGCAGCCCCGCGACCAGGTTGAGGATACCCTGGTAGAGCGTCTGCCCGCGCGCCCGGCTGAGGCTTGCGATCTGCTCCTGCGCGTACGAGCACGCCGTCGCCAAAGTAAAATACACCGCGACCAGCACGATCAGCGTATCGAGGAATGCCATACCCACCCTCCCGTCGGCCTTCCGCGACCATAGCGTGCAGTCGTCCGCCTGTCAATGCGAGCGCTCGCTTACACGCTTTTAACAATCCCTTGCCGATCGTCTGCTTCCCGAAAAGGTGCCTTCCCGACGTAGGCATGGCTGTGGCGGGTGTCACAACAGGGGGACGGGGCCAAGCGCCTCGTCGCGCGGAGCTGCTGATCGCTCGGTAGAATACCACGACGGGCTTCAATGAGGTCCCTTGTTCGCGCCGTCTTCGGAGGGGTGCTGTGCCACTCTTATCCCGGGCAACGTTCGCCGTTGCCCCCTTGCTCATTGTCTGCGCTGCGATCGCCGTCGGGTGCGGCCCCAGCACCAGCGTGCCGGGGCGCATCGTCCCGACCGCGACGCCCACCGCGAAGGCGACAGCCTCGCCGACAGCCACGCCGACCGCGGGGCCGTCGAATACGCAGACGATCCAAACGTCGACGACGAGCCCGGTCACGATGCCGCCTCTCTCGGACGGAGCGGTCGCGGTAGCCGGAACGCTGCCGACGGCGAGTGTGGTCGCGACGCTGACCGAAACGATCACGCCGACCCTTCCGAGCGGCATCGCGACCTTCACCTCGATCGCACGCGCATCGGCGTCCTCGCGTCGCACAGCGAGCATCGCGACGCCGGTCGTGTATGTCGAATTCACCGCGACGCAAAGCGTCACGCTCGACGGCGTGCCGGCGTTCTCGTTCAGCGATCCTAGCGCGGTGGCGGGTGACGCCTACGAAATCGCGCTCTACGCGCAGCAGACGAACGGTACGTGGGACAACCTCTACGACGGCCCCGGCACGGTCAACGGCACAGCGATCTCCTTCGCCGCCGCGGCCGGTACGCTGACGGTGGCCTCCGGCGCTCCGATCGTGATCGCGCTGTGGGACGAAGGTCCGGCGGCGACGCCGACGCCAACGCCAACGCCAACCGTGACGCCGACGGCGACACCGATCCCAGCGTTCACTCCCGTCGCCTCTCCGAGCAGTGTGAACTTCGACTTGTCGGCGAGCCCCACGCCCGCGGCGGTGAGCGTGAGCGAACCGAACTACACCGGCAGCTTCTCGGCCGCAATGATTTGCACGCCGGCGTCCGGACAGACGGGCACGGCGGTCGCGACACTGACGGGCCCCACCACCGGCACGTTGTTCACGGTCGCGCCCGGCGACGAGCTCGGCACGTGCAATCTGACGATCACCGACACGAACGACGCATCGACGGTGGTGCCGGTGGCGAGCTCGGAAGCAAACCTCGGCGTCTTCGCCGCCAAGCGGACCCAGAAATAAGGAGCACCAGAGATGTTGCATTTGAGATTCGCACGCCTCGGGGCTCC
>JBEKAU010000101.1:0-7751 GCA_050015755.1 Vulcanimicrobiaceae bacterium
CGGCGGTTCGACGCCGCCGACGACGACTGCGACGGCCACGCCCACTCCAGCAGCCACGCCGACCCCCTCCCCGACGCCGTCTCCGACCCCCGCGCCGCCGGTCTTCACCTCAACGAGTCAGTATTTCGTTCCGGCGACGGGCGCTACGCCCGCAGCACTTCAGTTCATCAGTGGATCGACGCAGACAGCGGTCGTTACGGTGAGCGAACCCGGGTACAGCGGAACGTTCTCGGTGGTTGCCGGCACGCAAGTGACTGGCAGCGCATGCAGCGGCAAGATCCTCAGCAGCGTTTCGCCGATGACGGGAGCCACCTCGTTCACGTTCACGACGAGCGCTAGCGCGACGGCGTGTGGCACACAAACGTTCACCTTCGCCGGCACGAACCTCGTCGAGTCAGCTCCCCTCACCGTCGGACTGACGCCGCCGACAAATGTTGGCGTGCAAGGGAAGAACCGCAAGAAGCACTGACGCGCCGCGCGGAGCGCTTACTGTTTGTCGGTCGCGAAGCAGCGCTCGACGGTCGCTGCGTGAATCCCAACGCCGCGGGTGAGTGTGAGGAGACGGCCGCGCATCGTCCACTGGCTGCCCGAGCCGTACAGGAGGATGCCGGCTCCGTCGGGCGTGAGACCGCGCGCGTAGACGAACGAACGGCCGTCGTAGTTCACCGCGGCGGCGTGCGCGGTGAGGCCGACCCGCACCGTGCCGCCGTTCGTGCAGCGGTAGACGAGGGTGAAGGCCGGGCCCAGGGCCTGGTTCGGGACCGGCGTCGGGCCGACGCCGACGGGCGGCGGCGAGACGGCTTGCGCGAGCATGAGGGCGCCGAGCGCGAGGAGAGGCGACATCGCGGGTCGCTTCCGCGTGCGGGCCGTCGGACCCCGCGCAGCAGGGCATTGCGGCGGTGCGACCAACCCGACCGACGCCATGCCGAAAACTGAGCTCTACCAGTGGTACACCGAGCAGTTCGCGCCGACCGAAATCCACGCGCACGCGATCGAGGAGGCGTACTACGCCGGCCGCACGCCGTTCCAGTCGGTGGCGGTGCTGCGCACGCCCGTGTTCGGCAAATTGCTGGTCCTCGACGGTGACACGCAGAGCTCGCAGGCCGATGAGAAAATCTACCACGAGACGCTCGTTCACCCGGCACTGGCCGCGATCGACGACCGCGCCGACATCCTGATCCTGGGTGGCGGCGAAGGCGCGACGCTGCGCGAGGTGCTGCGACACCCCTCGGTGCGCCGTTGCACGATGGTCGACATCGACGGCGAGGTGGTCGAGCTCTGCAAACGCTATCTGCCGGAGTGGTCGGCCGGCGCGTTCGACGATCCGCGCGCGCGGGTCATCATCGGCGACGCGCTGCGCTTCCTCGCCGAAGACAAGGACCACTACGGCGCCATCGTCAGCGACCTGACCGAGCCGCTCGCCGATTCACCCTCGTTCCCGCTCTTCAACGGCGAGGTGTTCCGCAACATCAAAGCGCGCCTGGCACCCGGCGGCGTGTACGTGCTGCAAGCCTCGACGGGCGGGTTTCACAACATGGCGCTGCACGCAAAGATGGCGCGCTCGCTGCGTGGCTACTTCCGCCACGTGCGCAGCTTCTACACCCACGTGCCGGCGTTCGACAACGACTGGGCGTTCATCGCCTGCAGCGACGAGAAGGACCTCGCCGCGCTCGATCCGGCGTTGATCGACGCGTACGTCGGCGAACTGCACGGTGAGAATTTCTTCTATGACGCCGAGACGCACCGGCGGCTGTTCGCGCTCCCGCGCTACCTGCGCGCCGAACTGGCGAAAGACGGCGACGTTTTCGCCTGACACGTCCGCGTCATCACGGTTGATCTCCTCAGAGGGACAGGCACTCACGGTCGCTCCCTCTCCGGCAGGACCGGGCGATCATCACTGGACACGAGGCACGTATGTTGGACTTCTCGCTTCGCGTGGCGTGCGTTCGTGCCGTCGCCTTCTCGACCGCGGCGTCGCTTTTGATCGCCTGCGGCGGTGGCGGCTCGACGCCGTCACCGGCCGTCGCTCGGTCCGCCTCGTCGGGCACACGCGGAACGGTGAGGATCACCATCAAGATTCCCAAGGCCTCATCGACGTCCGCCGGGCGCACGGTGAAGTACATCTCGCCGGCGACGACCCAGATGGTCGTCAACATCGAGCAAGGCGGCACGCCGATCAGCGGCTATCCGCAGACCGTCGCGCTGACGCCGACCTCGAACGGCTGCAGCAGCACGCTCGCGTCGACGAATTGCTCGCTCTCGATCTCGCTCAGTCCCGGTTCGTACACCGCGACATTAACCGCAGAAGATGCGAGCAGCACGGCGCTCTCGGCGGCGAACGCGATTCCCTTCACCATTCTCGCCGGTCAAGCGAACACGATCTCGCTCGTGCTCGGCGGCCTTCCCGCGAGCCTGCAAGCGGTGCCGGTCACGGTGGGGTATCTGCGCGGCGACAGCTCGGCATTGCACCTGTGGGGCCCGGCGACGCAGCAGCTGGCGCTGGAGGCGCTCGACGCCGACGGCAACGCGATCGTCGGCCCCGGTGCGCCGACGTATAGCGTGACCAGCGGCAACACGGGTGTGCTGACGGCGGCGATTCCGAACTCGACCGCGCCGAACGTCGTCTCACTGGGCGCGACCGGCGGGACGGTCGCGCCGGGGACGGTGGAGCTGACCGTCGGCGAGACGCCGGCCGGCGGTGCGGGTGGCTCGTCGCTCTCGCTGGTGATCCCGGTGACGCTGGCGCACAGCGTCGTGTATGTCAGCGACGGCGAGTACATCTACGCCTACTACGACGGAAGCACGAGCGTCACGTACGAGTTTCAACCGGGCTCCTCGTATCCATGGCTTGCGGCCGATCGTAACGGTACGCTTTACGTTACCGACTCCGACGCGAACAGCGTGCTGGAATATCCGGAGGGTGCGACCTCGCCGAGCATCACGCTCACGGGCCCGGCGCTGGACGAACCGGGCGAGGTCGCACTCGATCCTGCCGATGACGTCTTCGTTCTCAACGGAGACTATGGCACCTCGAATTACAATACGGTCGAGTTCCCGGCAGGAAGCACGGCGGGCTCGACGATCATCTCGGCGACTGCGTACACGAACGACCAGATTGCCGTCGACGCACTGGGGAACGTCTACGAGCCGGTCGCAAACACGCTGTACGAGTACGCCGCGGGCTCGTGGTCCCAGTCGAGGATCGGGTCGATCGGGTCGATCGTCGATCCGAACGGGATGGCGTTCGACAACGCGACCGATCTGTACATTTCCAATAACGACACGTGCGACAGCGAAACCGGCTACGGCGTCGCCGACGTCAACGTCGTGACGGACACGATCGTCAATCCCTCGCCGGTGTTCTGCTTCGTCAACGCGGGGGGCGGTCCGCATGAAATGGCGTTCGACGCGGCCGGGAACCTATGGGTCGCGCTATCCCTGTACACGGCACCGCAGGTCGTCCGAGAATACCTGCCGTCCGGTGCGGTCGGGGCGACGCTCGACGATCCCACCTATGAAGGGTCGCCGTGGGGCGTCGCGGTCGTGCCGCCGGCCAACGCACCGTACTGATAGGACCTGGCGCGGTTTCCGCGCATTCTCGGAGCGACATGACCGACTCCGGAGCCCTGCGCCGCACCGCACTCTACGACGCCCACCTCGCGCTCGGGGCGCGCATGGTTCCGTTCGGGGGCTTCGAGATGCCCGTCCAGTACACGGGCATCCTCGCCGAGCACGACGCGGTGCGCAAACGGGCCGGGCTGTTCGACCTCTCGCACATGGGGCAGATCGAGCTGCACGGCGCCGACGTCGGCGCGTGGGCCGAGACCGTCACCATCAACACCGTCGCGAACATGAAGCCCGGCCAAGCGCGCTACAACGTCTTCACCAACGACGCGGGCGGCGCACTCGACGACGTGATCTTCTATCGGCTCGACGAGCAGCGCTGGCTGCTGGTCGTCAACGCCTCGAACGTCGAGAAGATCTGGAGGTACATCGGCACGCTGCGGTACGGCGACGTCGAGTTCCACAACTACCATGGCGAGCGCGCGCTGATCGCGATCCAGGGGCCGCGTTCGGTCGAATGGCTGCAGCCCTCCGTCGAGGCGGATCTCGCGGCGTTGAAATACTACGGCTGCGTCGAGACGCGCGTGCGCGGACTCGCCGATCCGGTCCTGGTCGCGCGCACCGGGTACACCGGCGAGGACGGCTTCGAGCTGTTCTTGCCCGGCGAGGACGCGACCGGCGTGTGGGACCTGCTCTTGGCGGAAAACCGCGAGGGTGGGCTCGTGCCGTGCGGTTTGGGCGCGCGCGACGTGTTGCGGCTCGAAGCCGGGATGCCGCTCTACGGCAACGAGATGACGGAGACGATCACCCCGCTGCAAGCGGGCATCGGGTGGGCGATCAAGTTCCAGAAGCCGGCGTTCCGCGGCAAGGACGCGCTCGTCGCGCAGCGCGACGCCGGCAACTATCCGCGCATCGTCGGCGTGGTGATGGACGGTCCGGTGCCGGCGCGCAGCGGCTACGCGGTGTTTGCGAACGGCGAGCAGGTTGGAACCGTGCGCAGCGGATCGACGGGGCCGTCGGTCGGCAAGAACGTGGCGACCGCGCTGGTCGAACCGTCGGCCGCGGCGGAGGGGACGGCGCTGGAGGTCGAGGTGCGCGGCGCACGTCATCCCGCACGCGTCGTGGCGCTGCCGTTCTACACGCGCCCCAAGACCTGAGCGCACGCGGCAGGTGCGACGCGTCCCGGGAGCCTAGCTAGGCGTCACCATGGCAGACACGTTACCCGCAGGATTGCATTACAGCAAGGAACACGAATGGGTCGCGCTCGACGGCGACGTTGCGACGGTCGGGATCACCGACTACGCGCAGTCGTCACTGGGCGACATCGTCTACGTCGAGCTGCCGCGCGTCGGTGGGACGCTCACGCAGTTCGCGAACATCGGCGTCGTCGAGTCGGTCAAGGCCGTGTCCGACATCTTTACGCCGATCGGCGGCGAAGTGGTCGGCATCAACGAGGCGATCGAAGGCGACCCGGCGCTCGTCAACCGCGATCCGTACGGTGAGGGCTGGCTCTTCAAAGTGAAGCTCGCCGACGTGGGGCAGCTGGACGAGCTGATGGCCGCCGGCGCCTACGAGAAGCTGATCTCCGAGGCGTAGCACCCTGCGCCGGGGAAGTCTCGCCGGTCAACCTTTCGCCCCCGGAGTGGTCCCATTTACACGCCGCACACCCCCTCGGACATCGAGGCGATGCTGGGCGCGGTCGGGGTCGGGTCGCTGGACGAGCTCGTCCGTG
This sequence comes from Vulcanimicrobiaceae bacterium, assembly GCA_050015755.1. Lineage (GTDB taxonomy): Bacteria > Vulcanimicrobiota > Vulcanimicrobiia > Vulcanimicrobiales > Vulcanimicrobiaceae > Vulcanimicrobium. Next base: position 5,297 of record JBEKAU010000101.1, read on the forward strand.
TTCCCGACGCCGTCGCGCTGCGCGAGCCGTTGTCCGTCACGCCGCAGCTCAGCGAACTCGAGATCGCCGAGCGCTTCCGCCGCCACGCCGAGCGGACGACCGCGCCGGGCTACACCAGTTTCCTGGGCGCCGGCGCGTATCGGCACTACGTGCCGCCCGTCGTCGGCGCACTGGCGATGCGCGGCGAGTTCCTGACCTCGTACACGCCCTATCAGGCCGAGGTCTCGCAGGGGTATCTGCAGGCGATCTACGAGTGGCAGAGCTACATCGCGCTGCTGACCGCGCTCGACGTGGCCAACGCGTCGGTCTACGACGGCGCGACCGCGCTCGCCGAGGGCGCGATCATGGCCGTCAACGCGACCGGCCGCAAAGCGATCCTCGTCTCCGCGGCGATCCATCCGAACTACCGCGCCGTGTTGCGCACCTACGCCGAGGGGCTCGAACTCGAGATCGACGAGCTGCCCTACGGCGCCGACGGGCGCACCGATTGGAGCGGTCTCGACGACGCGCTCGCGAGCGGGAAGTACGCCGCGGTCGCGGTGCAGTCGCCGAACTTCTTCGGTGCGATCGACGCGTTCCCGGACGGCGTCGGCGCGAGGATCAGCGCGGCCAAGAGCGTGCCGATCGCCGTCGTCGCCGAAGCGCTCTCGCTCGCGGCGCTGGCCGCGCCGGGGAGCTGGGGCGCGGAGATCTGCGTCGGCGAAGCGCAGTCGTTCGGCAACGCGGTCGCCTTCGGCGGCCCGCACGTCGGCTTCATCGCCGCGAGCACCGCGCATCTGCGCCGCATCCCCGGCCGCCTGGTCGGCAAGTCGGTCGATGCCCAGGGGCGTCCGGCCTACGTGCTGACGCTGCAAGCGCGCGAGCAGCACATTCGCCGCGAGCGCGCGACCTCGAACATCTGCACCAATCAGGCGCACTGCGCCCTGTGCGCGACGATCTACTTGGCCGCGATGGGCAAGACCGGGCTGCGCGACTGCGCCTCGCTCAACATCGCGCGCACGCAGGAGCTGCGCGCGAAGGCCGGCGCCCTGCCCGGCTTCGCCGCCCGCTTCGACGGCGCGACCTTCAACGAGTTCGTGCTGCGCGTCCCCGGCCGCGCGGCCGACGTGCTGCGCGCACTCGAAGGCCGCGGCATCCTCGGCGGCCTCGATCTCGGGCACTTCTATCCCGAACTCGAGGACTGCATCCTCATGACCGCGACGGAGCTGACCACCAGCGCCGACGTCGACCGCCTCGTCACCGCCCTCTCGGAGATCCCAGTTCGTGCCGCAGCTCACGCCTGATACGCCCCTGATCTTCGAGACCGGCCAGGACGGCCGCGCCAACCGCTATCTGCCCAGCGGTCCGGCGCTCGAGGAGTTGCTCCCGCGCGCGGCGCTGCGCGAAGACCTGCCGCTGCCCGACAACAGCGAGCTCGACGTCGTGCGCCACTTCACCCGGCTCTCGCAGAAGACGTTCGGCATCGATACGAACTTCTATCCGCTCGGGTCGTGCACGATGAAGTACAACCCGCGCATCAACGACGCGATGGCGAACCTGCCGGCGCTGCGCGATCTGCACCCGTTCACGCCCGATCACGCGGCGCAAGGCGCGCTGGCGGTCATGTGGGAGCTGGAGCGCGCACTGGCCGCCTTGTTCGGCATGGCGGCGTTCTCGCTCAACCCGGCGGCCGGCGCGCACGCCGAGCTGGCCGCGCTGCTGATCGCGAAGGCGTACTTCCGCGCCCGCGGCGAGACGGAGCGCACGGTCGTCATCGTCCCCGACACCGCGCACGGCACCAATCCGGCTTCCGCCGCGATGGTCGGCTTCACCGTCCTCTCGCTGCCCTCGGACGCCAGCGGTCGCGTCGATCCCGCCGAACTGAAGAAGGTCGTCGGGCCGACGACGGCCGTCTGCATGATGACCAACCCCAACACGCTGGGGCTGTTCGAGCCGCGCATCCACCAAGTCACCGACGTCGTGCACGAGGCCGGCGGCCTGATGTATTACGACGGCGCCAACGCCAACGCGCTGATGGGCAACACGCGCCCGGGCGACATGGGCTTCGATCTCATGCACCTCAACCTGCACAAGACGTTCTCCATTCCGCATGGCGGCGGCGGCGCGGGCGCCGGTCCGGTCGGTGTTGCGGCGCACCTGGTCGACTATCTGCCCACGCCGGTCGTGCGCGCGACCGACCCTGACGGCCGCGAGGTCACCGCCAGCGGCTGGCAAGAGAGCGCGGAGCTGACCTTCGCGCTCGATTTCGACCGCCCGCAGACGATCGGACCGATGCGTTCGTTCTGGTCGAACTTCGCGCACATGGTTCGCGCACTCGCGTACTGCTACGCCAACGGCGCCGAGGGACTTACCCGCGTCTCGCAGCTAGCGGTGCTCAACGCGAACTACCTGCGCGTGCACCTGCGCGACGTGATCGACATCCCCTACGACGAGATCAACCGCCACGAGTTCGTCG
>JBEKAU010000102.1:0-7730 GCA_050015755.1 Vulcanimicrobiaceae bacterium
CGTTCCTTCGGCGCCGGTGAACAGCCGCCGCAGATCGTAGCCGGTGACGTTCTTGACCGTGCGGCCGCCGGTGCGGATGACGGTGCCGTCGGGAAGCACGACCTCGAGCGCGAGGACGTAATCGCCGGTGACGCCGTATTTCAGACAGCGCGCACCACCGGCGTTCTCGGCGACGTTGCCGCCGATCGCGCTCTGCTTGAGACTCGACGGATCCGGCGGATAAAACAGGCCGCGCTTCTCGACCGCGGTCTGCAGATCGCCGTTGATGACGCCGGCCTGCACGACGGCAACCCGATCGACTTCGTCGATCTCGAGGATCGCGTTCATCTTCGCGACGCCGAGCACGAGGCTGTGCCGCAGCGGAATCGCGCCGCCCGAGAGGCCGCTGCCCATCGCACGCGGCGTGATCGGAACGCGGTAGGTGGTCGCGAGCCGGTGCACCGCACTGACCTGCGCGGTCGTCGTCGGCAGCACCACCAGGGGCGGTCGGTCTTCGAAGAAGGTCGCGTCGAAACCGTAGGCGATCAGGTCGACGGGCTCGGTCAGGACGCCGCCCGGGACGGCCGCGCGCAGCGCGCTGACCAGATCCGGCGCAAGCTCGAGCATGTCAGGCGGCTTCGGCCGCGCGCCGTCCCCTCCTACGGGGTGGTGCGGTGGCGGGCGGCTTTCGTGCGGTACATCGCCGCATCGGCCGCCGCCAACAGCGTGGCACCGTCGGTGCCGTCGCGCGGTGCGATCGCAATGCCGATGCTGACCCCGACGTACATCTCCTGGCCCTCGACGACGAACGGCGGCTGCAGCGCGACGTCGACCCGTTCGGCGATGAACTCGGCTTCGGCCGCCGATTCGATCGCCCCCAGCAACACCCCGAACTCGTCGCCCCCGAGCCGGGTGGCCAGATCGTCCTCGCGCACCGAGCGGCTGATCCGGCGCGCGGCGCGGACGAGGACCACGTCGCCGGCGGCATGGCCGAAACGGTCGTTGATCGCCTTGAAGCCGTCCAGATCCAGGTAGAGCAGCCCGAGCAGCTCCCCGGGTCGCCGGCGTTCGAGCGCACGATCGAGTTGCTCGGCGAAAGCGCGGCGGTTGGGCAAGCTGGTGAGCGGATCGCTGCGCGCGAGCTGCGCCTCATGGCGGGCCTGGGCGACCAGCATCGCGCCGCCCGCGCCGGCCAACAGCAGGACCACGGCCAGAATGCCGGTCAGCGACTCGGCGGTCACGGTCGCGGCGCGGTTCGATCGGCGATACGACTCGAGCGCGGTGGCGAACGTCTTGCCCATCCCGCGCTCGTGGCCGCGCATGACGACGAACGCCGCCAAGGCCGCGGGAGCACCGGCCCGCGCAGCAGCGAGCTGACCCCGCCGAATTGCCGCCACCTGGCGGTCGAGGATCGCGTCGAGCGCGTCGGCGCGCCGCGCAAAGCGGTGCAGCGATCCGGCGACGGCGGGATCGTCGTCGTCGAGGAGACGGGCGCGATTGGCCGTGTAGGACGCGCGGTCGTCGCGGTCGTCGGCCAAGCAGCGCAGCTCGCCGGTCGCGAGCGCGCAACTGACGCCCAGCTCCCGGTAGAGCAGTGCACCGTACGCGCTGCGCTCAGCGAAGTCGGCATCGATCAACGCGCGCGTCCGCCTGCCAGCGCTGCCCATCTGATCGAAGGCGACCGCGGTCGCGACGGCCACCAGGAGGACGGCGAGGGCGCCGGTCACCAGCACCGCGATCGTGCGGCGCCCGGGTGAGACCGCTTCCGAACCAGGGAAGTTCACGCCGTTCCTCATGATATGCTTTCGGTATGGCCGACGTCATCACTGCCGAGTACCGGCTCGCCGGCGAAGCCGGTTTGACCCGCTTCGTCACCGCGGTTTTGGAGAAGGTCGGCGTCGCGCCGGAGGACGCCGCGATCACCGCCGACGTGCTCGTCCAGGCCGACCTGCGGGGGATCGAGTCGCACGGCGTCGCCCGGCTCGAGTCCTACTACGTCAGCCGGCTGCGCGCGGGAACGATGCACGCGGCCCCGGTGGTGACGACGCTGCGCGAGACGTCGACCTCGCTCGCCGTCGATGCCGGCAACGGCCTGGGCCATCCGGTCTCCAAGCGCACGATGCATCGCATCATCGAGAAGGCGCGCACGATGGGCTCGGCGTTCGGCACCGTGCGCAACTCGAACCACTACGGGATCGCGGGCGCATACGCGATGATGGCGCTCGAGCACGACATGATCGGCATCGCGTCGACCAACACCGTGCGTCTCGCGGTGCCGACGTTCGGCCGCGACGTGCTGCTCGGCACCAACCCGTTGGCGTTCGCGATCCCCGCCCAAGACGAGCCGCCGTTCGTACTCGACTTCGCGACGACGGTGGTGCCGCGCGGCAAGCTGCAAGTCTACGATCGCAAGCATCTGCCGCTGCACGAGGGTTGGGCTGTCGACGCCGAGGGCAACGAGACGACCGATCCGCAGGCGGCGCTGCGCGGCGCGCTCTTACCGCTCGGCGGATACGGCACCGACAACGGCGGTCACAAGGGATACGGCCTCGGGCTGTTGGTCGAGATCATGTGCGGCGTGCTGGCCGGCGGCGCGTTCGGACTCGACCTCCCGACCACCAGCGACGAGCGTTCGGGCGCGTTCTCACACTTCTTCGCCGCGTTCACGATCGACGGTTTCCGCGACCCCGCCCAGTTTCGCGCCGACATGGACATCGAGCTGCGTTCGTTCAAGGAATCGCAGAAAGCCCTCGGTGAGGACCGGATCTACGTCGCCGGCGAGATCGAACACGAGAAGACGCTGCACAATCGCGCCCACGGCATCCCGATCCACCTCGCCGTGTGGAGCGGCTTGGAGCGGCTCGCGTCCGATCTCGACCTGCCCTTCGACGTCGCGAAGCGCAACTAAGTTTTCAGTTGACCGTGCGCAACGCTTTCGCGTGCCGTACGGTCCTCAGAGAGCGTGGGACGTCCGACCGATATCGTGCTGTATCAAGCAGAGTGGTGCCCGTATTGCGCGCGGGTGCGCAAGAAGTTGACCGATCTGCTGCTCGACTACAAGACCGTCAACGTGCCGCACTCGCACGCCGAGCGCGAGGAGGTCGTCGCGGCGTCGGGCCAGACCTCGATCCCGGTCCTGGTCGACGGCGACGTCGTGCTCGATGACGACGACGACATGATCCCGTATCTCGACAAGAAGTACGGCCGCTCCGCCACAAAATCCGCATAGTGGGTTCGGCTTTGCCGAACCCACTATTCGGCGGGGATTTCGATCGGCGGACCGATCCGCGGGCCGCGGCGCTTCGGTAACACGAAGACCAGCGGAAGCAGGATGAACGCGAGCGCGCCAAGCGCCCACTGCGCGTCCGCGTAGGCCATCACGGACGCCTGCGTGACGATGTCCTGATACATGGTGGCGACCGCGAGCGACGTGCTGTGGCCGGCCTGCGCGAGCTGTTGGAAAGCCACATTCGCGGGCGTTGCGTCGGAGGCCAGGATCGTCTGGTGGAACGCCTGACGGCGGGCCAGCAGCGTGACCAGCGCGGCTGTCGAGAATGAACCACCCAACTGCAGCGAGAGCTGCTGGAATGCGGTCGCCTTCGGAACGACGGCCGGCGGGACCGAGCTGAGGATCGCGATCGAGAGCGGCGTGAAGAGAAGCGCGAGACCGAGCCCGGCGACGATCGCGGGGCCGCACAGTTGCGCGAAACTCGTCTCGGACGTCGTCATGTAACCGAGCCAGATCTGGCTGCTGCCGACCAGCGCGAAGCCGCCGACGAGCAGAATACGCGTATCGACCATACCGCTGCCGGCTACGCGCGCCATAAACGGCGTGAGCAGCGCGATGACGAGCGCGCGCACGAAGATCAGGATGCCCGAGAGCGTCGCGGTGAAGCCGAGCAGGTCCTGGACATACTGCGGCAAGATGACGGTCGCGCCGTAGAGCACCGAGCCGATCGCGAATCCCATCGCGCTGCCGGCCGCGATCGCGCGATACTTGTAGGCGCGCAGATCGACGATCGGGCGCGTCGTGCCCCACAGCGACCAGCAGATGAAGGCGATCAGTCCGACCACCGCGGTCACGCCGAAGAACCGGATGACCGGGTCGCTGAACCAGTCGTTGCGCTGGCCCTCCCCCAGGATGTACTGCAGCGATCCCAGGCCGACCGCCAGCAGCGCCAACCCGATCGCATCGACCGGAATCGGTTTGGGGTCGCTGGGATTGCGCATCATCGTGAGCACGATCAGCGCCGCGAAGATACCCGGCACGATGTTGATGAAGAAGACGTAGTTCCACGAGACGTTGTCGGTCAGCCAGCCCCCGACGGTCGGACCGACCGAGGGGCCGACGAGCGCACCAATCGCGAACAGTGCCTGCGAAGTGCCCAACATATGGCGTGGAAACGTGTCGCGCAAGGCGGCTTGCCCGGTCGCGACCAGACCGCCGCCGAACAAGCCCTGGATGATGCGGTAGACGATCAGCTGCGTGATCGAATCGGCGAACCCGCACAGCACCGAGGCGATCGTGAAGCCGATGATCGCGATCGTATAGTACTGGCGGCGGCCGAAACGCGCTTGCAGCCACGGCGTGAGCGGGATGACGATGACGGCCGAGATGATGTAGCCCGTCACGACCCAAGCGCCCTCGTCCTGCGTCGCACCGAGGTTGCCCTGGATCGTCGGCAGCGCGACGTTCACGATCGTCGTGTCGAGCGTCTGCATGAGGGTCGCGAGCATGATCCCCAGCGTGATGAGGATCAGCCGAGCCCCTTGCTCGCTCACGTCGCGGTCTGCGGTCATCTGTACTGCCATAAGTCGTGCGAAGCCATGCTCGCACGGGCCGCACGACTACGCCAGGACGGAAGTTGGTTTCGGCACTTGCATCAGACGAATGCGAACGCCAACGCCGCGCCGGCGGCGGTCGCCACGGCGTTGACGAGGTCGTTCGTCATCCAGCTCAGACCACGCACGCGAATGGACGGTGTGCCGCACGCGTGTGGATCGGTCTCGCACAAGCGCTCGCAGCTCGGACAGCGCCGCAGCTCCTGCAGGGTGGCGCCGAGCACCGAATCGACGGTCGCGCCGAGGAAACCTACGACCGCGCAGGCCAGGCCGAGGACGAGCCACCCGAGCGGTTCGCGGATCACGAGGACGGCGCCGACGGTGCCCAGCCACCACGCGCCGACGAACGCGGCGGCGGAGCCTGCCCAGGTCACGCCGCCCGAGAGGCCCGGCGCCAGCGGACGAAGCGTGAGGATCGATCGCGGCTGCCCGCGCACGAGCGTGCCGATCTCGGTGGCCCACGTGTCGGCGGTGGCGGTGGCATAGGCACCCACGAAGGCGAACAGCCACGGCGATGCGTGGGTGAACCCGAAGGCGAGCGCGCAGAGCGTCGCGACGCCACCATTCGCGAGCACCTGCGCCGCATCACGCGGGCCCTGTTTCCCGACGTCGACCAACGCGCGCTTGCGCGCGCGACCCAGGCGCGAGAGCAGCACCGAGGGCACGAAGAAGGCCAACAGCACGGCGGTGAACACCCACGTTCCGACGCCGTAGGTGATGGTGCCGACGACGAAGGCTGCCAGCGCGCCGTCACGGGTGAGCGCGCGCGCGCGCAGTGCGAGCAGCGCGATCGCGCCGGCGAGGATCGCGCCGATCAGCCAGGTCACGCCGGCGTGGCGGTGAGGGCGCGCAGGAGACCGTCGACGGTGAACTCGTCGGCGACCACGTCGACGCGGATGCCGGCCTCGCGCGCGGTCTGCGCCGTGATCGGCCCGATGCAGGCGATGGTCTTGGTGACGAGTAGCCGTGCACCGTGCGGCACGTTGTCGAGAAAGCCCTTGACGGTGCTCGAACTGGTGAAGGTGACGACGTCGGCACCCTCGGCCTTCTCGGCGAGCGAGGGATCGTCGACGGCGCGCGTCGCGTAGCCGGCGACGACGTCGACCGCGCGGCCGGCGTCGTACAGCGTCTCCGGCAGCACCTCGCGTGCTTCGTGCGCGCGGAACACCAGGACGCGGTCGCAGGCTTGCGTACGCCCGAGCAGCGCGTCGGCCATGGCTTCGTTGACGTACGTCTGCGGGACGAGGTCGACGCGGATGCCGCGCGCGCTCAACGCGGCCGCCGTCTTGGGGCCGATCGCGGCGACCTTCGCATCGCCGAACGCGCGCGCGTCGCGACCCAGCTCCCCGAGCAGGTCGAAGAACGCGTCGACGCCGTTGCGGCTGGTGAACACGACCCATGCGTACTCGCGCACGCGGGCGGCGGCCGCGCGTGCCGCATCGGGATCGGGCGGTGGTCCGATCGCGATCGTCGGCGCGACGATCGGCACGGCGCCAACTTCCCAGAGCTGCTGCGCGAAGTCGTCGGCTTGGTGCGCGGGCCGCGTCACCAGCACGCGTTTGCCGAACAGCGGCTGCGCGTCGAACCAGCGGATGTGCTCGCGTTCACGCACGACCTCGCCGATCACGACGATGGCCGGCGCCGAGATCCCGGTGCGCTCGACTTCGGCGAGGATCGTGCCGAGCGTCGCGGTCACCACTTCTTGCGTCGGCTTCGTCCCCTCGTGCACGATCGCGACTGGGATCGTGTCGGGCATGCCATTGGCACGCAACGCGGCGACGATGCCGGCGAGGTTGCCCATCGCCATCAAGAAGATCGTGGTCGCCTTGGGGTTGGCGAGCTTGGCGAAGTCGAGCGAGGTGTAGCCCTTGGTCGGGTCCTCGTGTCCGGTCGCGATCGTGAAGCTCGTGTTGTGGTCGCGATGGGTGACCGGGATCCCGGCGTAGGCGGGCGCGGCGATCGCCGACGTGATGCCGGGGACGATCTCGAACGGCACGCCGGCTTGCGCGAGCGCCTGCGCTTCCTCACCGCCGCGCGCGAACACGAAGACGTCGCCGCCCTTGAGGCGCACGACCTTCTTCCCCTCGCGGCCCAGTCGCACCAGCAGCGCGGTGATCTCGTCCTGGCTCAGCGTGTGCGCGCCGGCCTTCTTGCCGACGTAGATCTTCTCGCAGTCCGGCGGTGCGAGGCCGACGATCGCTTCCGAAGCGAGATAATCGTACACCAGCATGTCGCACCGCTGCAGCGCGCGCGCACCTTTGAGTGTCAACAAACCCGGGTCGCCCGGACCAGCGCCGACGAGCCAGACTTTGCCGGTCACGACGTTACTCGCTTGCGTCGGCTGAAATCGGGAACACGGGGACGAGGTGCGCGGGGTCGACGTCCGCCAGCGACTCCAATTCGAAGAGTTCGTCGAGCATGCGGGCGTGGATCAGCGCCTCGGCGTGGTTCTCGGCCGCCTTGTCGCGGATCTTGGTGACCGCGCTGTGCAGCAGCTTCGAGACGATCGTCAGCGACGCGCCGGTGATCAGGCTGCGTTCGCGTTCGGTCAGCTCGGGGCAGCGCGCGAACAGCCGCGCGATCTCCGCGTCGCGGATCGCATCGGCCTTTTGCACCAGCGAGGCGATGACCGGTACCGCGACCCGCGACTGGTACCACTGCTGGAAGCGCTCGACGTGGACCGCGATGATCTCCTCGACCATCGGGATCGCTTCACGGCGCTTCTCGAGCGTGATATCGATCGCGTGTTCGAGCCCGTCGACGTCGACCAGACCGACGCCGGGGATGCGCGCGACCTCGGGGTCGACGTCGCGCGGGACGGCGATGTCGACGACGAACAGCGGCCGCGTCGGACGCGCGAGCATCGCTTCGGCGACGTTGCCGGGCGTGAGAATGAAGTGCGAGGCGCC
>JBEKAU010000103.1:0-7728 GCA_050015755.1 Vulcanimicrobiaceae bacterium
CTGATGCGGATGGCGCCGTCGTCCTGATCGCGCCGGACCTGCCAGTCCCCAACGGCAGCCGGCTATATTGACTGAGTAGTCACTCTGGTATATACTGGCCTTGGGATTGAGGGGCGAAGGGATGGCGAGGCCGAGAAGTGACGACAAACGGAGCGCGATCCTGGCGGCGGCGATTCGCGTGATCGCCGCCCAAGGATTGAGCGCACCGACGGCGTCGATCGCGAAAGAGGCCGGCATCTCCAACGGGTCGCTCTTCACGTATTTCGAGACGAAGGCTGACTTGCTGAACGAGCTCTATCTCGAGCTCAAGACCGAGATGGTTGCGGCCGCGTTAGCAGGACTCCCGACCAAGAGCGATGCCCGTCGTCAATTGCTCCACATGTGGCGCCAGTGGCTCGACTGGGCGGTGGCTTCTCCTGACAAGCGTCGGGCGTTCTCCCACCTGAGCGTCTCGGACGAGCTCACGGCGGAGACCCGAGAGACCGGGAATCGGGCGATGATCGGCATCGCCGCACTGATCGAACGGAGTCGTAAGACTGGCCCGCTGCGCGCTTCGCCGTTGGACTTCGTTGCTGCTCTCATGAGTGGGATGGCGGATACGACGATGGACTTCATGATCAACGACCCGGCGAACGCTGATAAGCACTGCAAGACCGCGTTCGAGGCCGTCTGGCGAATGCTCGCCTAAATTTTTTTACCCAAGTAATGACTGACTAGACAGACAAGAAAGACGAATCCGATGGATGTTTCTTCAGACCGCAAAGCATATATCATCACCGGTCCGACTGCCGGCATTGGTCGTGCCACGGCGCTCGAGTTGGCGAAACACGGCATGGTCGTGTTGGTTGGGCGCGACGCGCAGAAGCTCGACGAGGTCCGAACGGCCATCGAGAAACGTGGCGATCGGGCCGTGTCGGTCACCTGCGACCTCTCGGATCTTGCGAGCGTGCGGCGCGCAGCTGCAGAGATCGTCGCACTTCGGCTTCGGATCGCCGGTTTGTTGAACAACGCCGGCGTTCTCCCGATGCGCTCGGCCAAGACCGCACAAGGGTGCGACCTCGCGTTCGCGACGAACCACCTCGGCCCGTTCGCGCTGACGGAAGCGCTCCTGCCGCACCTTCCCGATGGTGCGAATGTCGTGTTCGTCGCCTCTGCCACCGAAGATCCGGAACGCAAGTCAGCTCTGGCTGCAGGTTTTCGCGGCGGTCGCTACATCTCGGCAACGGCGAGCACGCGGGGTGAATGGAAGGCGGGCGGCGCCAAACAGCCGGGCTTCGACGCCTACGCGACGTCGAAACAAGCGATCCTTGCGACCGCAATGGCATTCGCCCGTGAGACCCCACGGCTGCGGTTCAACGCGGTCGAGCCCGGCTTGATTCTCACCACGGGTCTGGGGGGAGACGATCTCGGCACCTTCATGCGCCTCGTGCAGCGATTCGTCATCCCGCTCCTCGTGCCGCTGCTCGTGCCCTTCATTCCGATCTTGAGTACCCCGAAACGGGCCGCCCGGGTGATCACCACGATCGTGACCGACGAGTCCGGTCAGAGCGGTGTCTACTACGATGAGCGCGGCCGGCGGATGCAAGGTTCCACCCTCGTGCGCGATCCGGCATTTCAGGATCGCGTCGTCGCCGAGACGCGCGCGTTGCTGTCCGCCGCAGAAGTCGTCAGGGCTTGACGGCGGCGCGCAGGGCGGGCTTCACGATAGCTTGTTATCGGGTGACCCTTCGTACACGGGCTCTTCCTGCTTCGTACATGAATCGGAAATGGACGTTCGGGAGGCCTGCGGACCTACGTGTAAGCGTCGACAATGTGTTCAATTTCTGCGGCGACACGGTGCATGTAGACTTCGATCGCAGTGAGTACCGGCGTAGGCAAGGCGCGTTCGGAAGTAACCGCGACGTGACGATCGCTAAGGGGCAGGAGTACGTCGCTCTCACGGATCGGCCGCAGAAAGTTTGCGCGGAGGCGACTACCGCAACGTCGGCACCAATTCCAGATTCTGCGACGAGAACAGCGGACCACTGAGGTCGACATAACAGCGCGACCCAGTGGAGCGCGAACCCGCGCTCCACTGATTCGCTAGGCCGGCGTCTTCGGCAAAAGCGCCGGAATGCCGACCGAGGCGATGACCTGGCGCTGAATCGGCTCGGTCGCTGCGTTGATCGCCTCGACCGCCGGGTTGGCCGGCGTGACGGAACGGAACGGCCGCGCGCCAAACGGCGTGTTCGCCAAGCGCAGCACGAGCGTCGCCACGTCCTGCGGATCGTTGCCTTGAGCACGCTGCACGATCCGGTCCAGGGCGGCGGCGCCATGCCCGGCGAGTTCGTCGCCGTAGGAACGGGCACGGGCCTCGTCGTCGGCACCGCCGGACTTGCCGAGGATCTCCGTGGGAAACGCACCAGGCTCGACAACCGCGACGTCGACGTCGAACGGCGCCAGTTCGTAGGCCGCCGCTTGGGCCAGCGCTTCGAGCGCCCACTTCGAGGAATCGTAGATGCCACCGAACGGGAACACGATGCGCCCGACGACCGACGAGATGAAGATGACCAGCCCGCTCTTGCGCTCGCGCATGCCGGGAAGGAAGGCGCGGTTGACGCGCAGCGGCCCGAAGACATTGGTCGCGTAGAGCTGCTCGACGCGCTGCGGCGTGAACGCTTCTTGGATGCCGAACCAGGCGACGCCGGCATTGTTGACGACGACGTCGAGTGCGCCGACTTCACCGGCGACGACCTTCGCGGCGGCGTCGACCGAGGCGTCGCTGGTGACGTCCAGCTCGACGACATCGATGCCCGCCGCCCGGAAGCGCGTGGCCGCGCCGGCGTTCGCGCCGGCCACGTTGCGCATGCTCGCGAACACGCGCCAGCCGTCGGCGGCAAACGCCTCGGCAGTGAGGGCGCCGAACCCGGTGCTGGCACCGGTGATCAGGACAGATTTCTTGCTAGCCATGGGCGTCTACCGTACCACCCTCGCTATCGAAAAGGAAGAACGAACCACCGGGTGCGTTTCGGGCGTGGCCACCGGCGGAATAGCTTCCCACCGGATGCCTCACCATACGTTCGATGTCGCCGTCATTGGAGCGGGTCCAGCCGGCCTGAGCGCCGCGCTGGTGCTTGGTCGCGCGCGGCGGCGTGTCGTCGTCTGCGACGCGGGCTCGCCCCGCAACGCGACGGCCGTTGAGATGCACGGCTTGCTGAGTCGCGACGGGATGCCGCCGGCCCATCTGTTGGCGGAGGGGCGCGCGCAACTGCAACGGTATTCGTCCGTCGAACTGGCCTTGACCCCGTCCGCGAGCGTGGAGCCGTCGGGCGACCACTTCGCCGTCGACGTCGGCGATAATCAGGTCCGGGCACGGCGCGTCATTCTGGCGACCGGAATGATCGAAGCGTTGCCTGCGCTTCCCGGGCTTCGCGAGCGATGGGGCACCTCGGTCTTCTCGTGTCCCTACTGCGACGGTTGGGAAGTACGCGATCGCCCGCTCGCGATCGCCGGCGACCGCGACGACCTGGTTCCGCTGGCCCAGGAGCTCTCTCAGTGGAGCCGAGACCTCACCATCTACGGCTGTGACCTCGACGCGTGCAGCGCGCAGGAGCAGGCCTGGATCCGCGCGGCCGGCGTTGTGACCCGCGCGTCGCGGATCGTCGCGCTCGAGGGAGCCGCTGCTCCGACGCTGCGCCTCGCGAGTGGTGAACGGGCCGGGTGCGACGCGCTCTTCCTCTGTGTCCCGCTCGTGCAGCGGTCGCCGCTGGCGGCAAAGCTCGGGTGCGCGCTCACCCACACGGGACGCATCGAGGTGAACCGCGATCAGCGGACTTCGGTCGCCGGCGTCTACGCCGCGGGGGATGCCAGCGGGCACGTGCATCAAGTCGTCACCGCGGCGGCCAGCGGGGCCATGGCCGGCATGTCGGTCAACGACGATCTCTCCGCCGAGGACAACCGCAACCTGATCGCGGCGGTACCAACGTGAGCGACGCGCAGGATCGCATTTTGCCGACGCACGTCGAGCAAACCGTGGAGGCGATCGCACGCCTTTATGCGGACCACGAGCGGGGCGCAACGGCCGGTCAACGCGTCGTCGCGAAGACCACGGCGATCATCGGGAGGGCCGCAGCGCTCGGCGTCCTCACGGCGCTGATTGCCGCTTGGGTCATATGGAATGTGGTCGCTGCGCACTTCGGGCGGGCGGTGGACCCGCCGCCGTTCAGCTGGATGCAGATCGCGCTTTCGGTGACCTCCATCTACGTGACGATGCTCATTCTCGGCACGCAGCGGCGCGACGACGTGATTGCCAGCTATCGCGAGCAGCTGAGTCTGCAGCTCGCGATGCTCGGTGAGCAGAAGTCGGCGAAGATCATCGAATTGCTCGAGGCATTGCGTCATGACAACCCCATGATCGACGACCGCGTGGACGCGGAGGCGCTGGCGATGTCCACCCCCGCGGATCCGCATGAGGTCCTCGAGGCAATTCAAGAGTCGACTGGGGACCAACGCGATTTGAAGAGATGATCGCGTCGGGCCCGTCCGCCGTCACCGGGCGCGGGCTCGGATGTCCTCCGCGTAGGCGGCGTCGATGAGGTCGGCGTAACGGCGCTCGACGACGCGGCGCTTGATCTTCAGGGTGGGAGAGAGTTCTTCGTCTTCGATCGTCAGGTCGCGGGGCAGCAGCGCGATGCGGCGGATCTGTTCGTAGGAGGCGAGGTCCTTGGTGTTCTCCATGACCTCTTTGACGACGTAGTCGCGCACGCGCGCGTCCGCGGACATCTCGACGGTGGTCATCGAATCGGGCAGGTCCAGCTCCGTGCGCAGCAGGTTCCAGGTCGGCGCGATCAGCGCCATCGGGTGCGGACGGTCGGCACCGCAGACGAGCACCTGGGCGATCGCCACGGAACGCTTGATCGCGGTCTCGATGCGCGCGGGTGAGATCCACTTGCCGCCGCTGGTCTTGAAGATCTCGCGCTTGCGGTCGGTGATGCGCAGATGGTTGCCGACGAACTCGCCGATGTCGCCGGTGCGGAACCAGCCGTCGGCGGTGAACGGCTGTTCTTCGCGCGGCAGCTTGTAGTAGCCGAGCATGACGTTGGGGCCTTTGACGAGCACCTCGCCATCGTCGTCGAGCTTGACCTCGACGTTGCGGATCGGCGTGCCGACGGTGCCGAGCGTGTTGTCGTCGGGGCGGTTGACGGTGACGACCGGGGAGGTTTCGGTCATGCCGTAGCCCTCGAGGACGTTGAGCCCCATCGACGCGAGCGTCAGCGCGGTGTCGCGATGGAGCGGCGCGCTGCCGCTCACGAAGTAGCGCAGGCGATCCAGACCCAGTCGCGGTGCGACGCGCTTGAGGACGAGCGCCTTCGCGACCGCGTGCTGCGCGCCGAGCATCGGAGAAACGGTGCCGTCGCGCTTGGCGCGCTCGTAGGCGGTGCCGATCTCGAGTGCCCACGGCACCAAACGCGCTTGCGCGCCGCCGGCGCTGCGCGCGTTGCCGATGATGCCGGCCAGCAGCCGCTCGAAGATGCGGGGGACGAACGCGACGTAATGCGGGCGCACCGCACGCAGGTCCTCGAGCAAATGGTCGGGCGTGGTGATGTAGTGGGTGAGCCCGTTATAGAGATAGCCCAGCGCGTCGGTGTGCTCGTAGATGTGCGCCAGTGGCAGTACGGAGAGGCCGACCTGGCCTTCTTCCAAACCGCTGCTGACCGGATCGTAGGCGTCGACGACGTTGGAGAGGATGTTGCGGTGGGAGAGCATGACGCCTTTGGGCGTCCCGGTCGTCCCCGAGGTGTAGATGAGCACGGCCAGGTCGTCGAGCGTGGCGCTCGCCGAGAAACCCGGCAGTGCACCCGGGTCGGCATCGAAGAGCTGCTCCCCCTCGGCGATCAAGGCGCTCAGGCCGCTTCCCGCCGGGGCGTCGAGGACGACCAGTGGCGGGGCGCCGGGGACGGCGGCGGCGATGCGTTCGGCGGCGACGGTCTCGCCCACGAAGGCCAGCTTGGCGTCGCTGTCGGCCAGGATGAAGCCCAGCTGGTCGTCCGCCGTGGTCGCGAAGACCGGGACGACGACGGCGCCGGCGTACAGGATGCCGTAGTCGGCGATCAGCCACGCGACGGAGTTCTCGGCGACCAGGGCCACCCGATCGCCCGGCTGGACGCCGCGGGCCCGCAAGGCATAGGCGACGGCGGCGGCACGGCGATGGACGTCGGCGGCCGAAAGAGCGGTCGTCCGGCCTCCGAACCGCTCTGCCAAGGCAATCGAGCGCGGGCGGGAGAGGCGCTCAGCAATGAACGCCGGCAGCGGCGGAAGGGCGTCAGAAGGCTGCATCGTCACCTCAAACCAGACCGGACGAGAAAGGGTGGGGACGGCCCTTGACGGCTTAACCCTAACCTATTATGAATAATATATGTCGATGCGGTCAAGGGCGGTGCAAGCCGTTTCCCAGGACGCCGAGGGCGATCCCGGCGACTTGCCCGCGTTGTGGGGTGATCGCATCTTCACCGGCGAGGTCAAGACCAAGACCGTCTTCCCCGCCCTCGTGCTCTCGATGCTGCATGCCCAGCCCGACTCCGGCTACCGGCTGATGCAGCGGATCGCCGGGTTGAGCGGCATCTTCTCGGTCAACCCGAATACGGTCTACCCGCTCCTCCGCCGGCTCGAAGATCGTGGATTCATCCACGGCGAGCTCGATGCCACCACCAAGCGCGGCACCACGGTTTACTCGATCACCGAGGCGGGCGAAGAACGCCTCGACCGCATCAAGATCAACTTCAAGCCCTACCTGACCAACCTCATCGCGGCCCTCCAGCAAGTGCGCCGCGATCTGTACGGAGAGACGTCATGAGCACCTACCGCGCGCCCTTGCGCGACATGCAGTTCGTCCTGCGCGAGCTCGCGGACGCCGATGCGATCGCCAAGCTCCCGGGCTTCGAGGACACGACCGACGTCCTCGACGCGATCCTCGACGAGGCGTCGACCTTCGCAAGCGAAGTGCTCGACCCGATCAACCAGAGCGGCGACCGCGAGGGCTGTACCTGGAACGACGGCGTCGTGACGACGCCCAAGGGCTTCAAAGAAGCGTACACCAGCTTCGCCAAGGCGGGTTGGATCGGGCTGCCCGTCTCGCCGGAATTCGGCGGTCAGGGGCTGCCCTCGCTCATGCTCGGGCCGACGCTCGAGATGTGGAACGCCGCCAACGTCGGCTTCGCCAACGGTCCGCTGCTCAATCAGGGCGCGATCGAGGCGATCGAACAGTTCGGTAATCCCGAGCAGCAGCAGAAGTTCATTCCGAAGCTCGTGAGCGGCGAGTGGACCGGGACGATGTGTCTGACCGAGCCGCAGGCCGGTTCCGACCTCGCGCAGGTTCGCACGCAGGCGATCCCCGAGGGCGATCACTACCGCATCAAGGGCCAGAAGATTTTCATCACCTTCGGCGAGCACGACATGGCGCCGAACATCATTCACTTGGTCCTCGCACGTCTTCCCGACGCACCGCTGGGCACCAAGGGCATCTCGATGTTCATCGTGCCCAAGGTGATGGTGAAGGACGACGGTTCGCTCGGCGAGCGCAACGACGTGAAGTGCGCCGGTATCGAGCACAAGATGGGGATCAACGCCAACCCGACCTGCACGCTCAACTACGGCGAGGCCGGCCAAGGCGCGATCGGCTATCTCGTCGGCGAGGCGAACCGCGGACTCGAGTACATGTTCGTCATGATGAACGCCGCGCGCTTCAGCGTC
>JBEKAU010000104.1:0-7713 GCA_050015755.1 Vulcanimicrobiaceae bacterium
GCTGCGCCAGCGCCACAACAGCGATCTGGGCAACGACTTGGGCAACCTGCTGCGCCGTTCGCTCGCGATGCTCGCGCGCTATCGCGACGGCTTGGTTCCCGAACCGCCGGCAACCAGTGAGCTGAGCGAACGCTTCGCCGACTTGCCCGCGACCGTGCGCGATCACGTCGCCGCGCTGCGCTTCCGCGAAGCGCTCGACGAGATCTGGGTTCTCGTGAGCGCGCTCAACCGCGCCATCGACGAGCGCAAACCGTGGGAGCTCTACAAACAGGAGCGCGGCCTCGAGCTCGACGCGCTGCTCTACGAGCTGTGCGAGGGGCTGCGCTGGCTGAGCACGCTGCTCTTCCCGTTCATGCCGAACAAGAGCACCGAGATCTGGCGCCAACTCGGACTCGCCGGTTCACCCGAATGCCGCTGGGCCGACGAACTGCAATGGGGCCGTCTCGCCCCCGGCACGCAAACGGTCCCCGGCGAACCGCTCTTCCCGCGTTTGGAACCGACGCCGGCCTAAGCCGAACTACGGTGGCTTGCCGTAGAGGTCGGCAGTGCCGTTGGCGCGCTCTTTCGCGATGACGGCGGCGCAGCGCGGGCGGTAGAAGTCGCACACCATGCGCGAGAGCGGGAACGGATCCGGCAGCACGAAGCCGGGCGGCGGCGGCTGCACCGGGAAGCGGCCGCCGCGCTGCATCGGATCGTTGCGGACCGGGAATTTGAAGAGCCACGGAAACTGGACTTGCTCTTTGAAGCCGTCGCTATACATCGTGTCGCAGCTCAGGTAGTAGTAGTTGTACCCGCCCTCCGACTTGTACGGCTCGGTATTGGTGCACGTCCCGCCGCCGGTGACCAGGTTCATGTCGCCGGCGTTCCCTTCGAGCACGGGATTGTATTGGTGCATCGTCTGCACCGGCCCGGTTTGTGTTTGCGGTCCCTGCGCGACGTCGTGCTGCGCCTGCTCGATGGTCTTGCTGAACTGATCGTTGAGCGCGGCGACCTGCTGCGGATCGAGCGCGCTCGAGGCCGCTTGGTGCGCCGGGTGTGCGCGCGGCTTGGCCAGCTCGATGTGCTGCGCGATCACGGGCGCGGCCTTGTGCACCGGCGCCGCCGGCGGCGGCTGCGCACGCGGACGCTTGACGGCGACGGCGCGCGGCCGCGGTTTGTGCACGAGCGGTTTGGGCGCACCCTTGCTGGCCTGACGATTCGCGATCTGCGCCTGCGGCTGGATGGTGGGTCTGGGCGGCGGCGGGGTGGGCGTCGGAACGGGCGTGGGGACCGGGGTGGGTTTGGGCGTGGGCATCGGCCGCAAGTGCTCGATCGTGATGACCTGCACGTGCTGCGCGACCTCCCGCGGCGCGTGGGGCTGAGGCAATAGCGCCGCTATCCACGTCGCAAGCGGTCCCACGAGGAAGTGGACGAGCAGCGAGGCGACGAGCGCCCACAGGAAAACACGGCGGGCCGATTTGGCTCGCTCCGGGAACAGCCGCACAGAGGTTCTAACGCTCAGTCATGATCGATACGCACGCGCACGTCCACGATCGGGCCTTCGACGACGATCGCGACGCAATGCTTGCACGGGCTCGCGACGCAGGCATCGAGCAGATCGTAACGGTCGGTTGCGACATGAACGATAGCCGGCGTGCCTGCGTCACGGCTGAGGACTTTCACCTTTTCTCTACGATTGGCATCCACCCGCATGAGGCCAAGGACGCGCCCGCCGATCTGCCGGCCGCCTTCGACGCCCTGCGCGAGCGACACGGTGCGCGGATCGTCGCGATCGGTGAGACGGGCCTGGACTATTACTACGACCACAGCCCCCGGCCCGTCCAGCAGGCGGTCCTGGCCGCGCAATTGGCCTACGCGCGCGAGCATGGCCTGCCGCTCGTCTTCCATCAGCGCGAGGCGCACGACGACTTCGTCGCCGCCCTGCGCGCGGGATACGACCCGGCGACCCAGCGGGGGATCGTCCACTGCTTTACCGGGACGCCGGACCAAGCGCGCGTCTTCGTCGAGGAGTTCGGGCTGCTGCTGGGGATCGGCGGCGTGGTGACCTTCAAGACGGCGCAGCCGCTGCGCGACGCGGTCGCGGCGGTCGGGCTCGACGCGCTCGTCCTCGAGACCGACTGCCCCTACCTTGCCCCGGTCCCGCACCGCGGGCAGCGCAACGAGCCGGCCTTCGTGGCCGACACGGCCCGGGTGGTTGCGCAGGTTCTGGGCGTCGACCTGGCGACCGTGCAGGAGCGAACCGACGCCACCGCGCGCGGGGTCTTCGGTCTTGGCGTCTAAGGGATCGAGCGTGCAGCCCAAGGCGGCCTACGTGCGCGACATGTTCGCGACCATTGCGCCCCGCTACGACCGCGCGAACCGCGTCCTCACGGCCGGTGTCGACGAGGCCTGGCGCAAGCGCGCCGTCGCCGAACTCGCGGCTCCGCAGGGCGGGACCGTGCTCGACTTGTGCTGTGGGACGGGCGATCTGGTCTTCCATCTCTTGCGGTCGGATCCGACGCTGCGCGTGACCGGGATCGATTTCACCGCGCCGATGCTCGACGGCGCCCGCACGCGCGCCCGCAGCGCCGACCCGCAGGGCCGCGCGAGCTTCGTCGAAGGCGACGTCACCGCACTGCCCTTCGCCGACGCCAGCTTCGACGGCGCGACGATGGGGCTCTCGCTGCGCAACGTCACCGACATCGTCGGCGCGCTGCGCGAGGCGCGCCGCGTGCTGCGGCCGGGTACGCGGTTCGTGAACCTCGACGTGACCAAGCCCCCCAACCCGATCGTGCGGCGGCTGTTCGGATTCTACTTCTACGGGATCGTGCCGCTGGTCGGCGGCCTGGTCGGCGGCTCGCGCGCGGCCTACCGCTACCTGCCCAACTCGCTGACGAATTTTCCCGACGCGGACGGCCTGGCCGACCGCTTCCGCACCGCCGGTTTTCGCGACGTGCGCTACGTGCGGCTGGGTTTCGGGGCGATCGCCCTCCACGTGGGCACGGCGTAGGCATGCTGGAACGAGCGCCGCTCGGCCGCGATCTCTATGCCCTGGTCGAAGACTACTTCCGCTCCTCGTTCGCGACCGACAACGAGCTGATCACCGAAGCCGTCCGGCGGATGCTCGATGCCGGCGGCAAACGGCTGCGCCCGCGCTTCACGCTGCTCGGCGCGTCGGCACTCGGCGCGGTCGACGTGCGCGCGCACTTGCCGCTGGCCGCGTATATGGAACTGATCCACGTCGCGACGCTCATCCACGACGACGTCGTCGACGGCGCCGAGACGCGGCGCGGGGTCAACGCGACCGCGGTCGATTTCGGCAACCGCATCAGCGTGCTGGCCGGCGACTACCTGTTCGCCTGGATCTTCAAGAACGTCACCGCCGGCTATCCCGCGCCGATTCCGCACGTGCTCAGCGCGACGCTGGCCGACATCACCGACGGCGAGGTCTTGCAGCTGCGTGCGCTCGGCGATCTCGAGACGACGCTGGCCGGCTACGTCGAGATCGCGACCAAGAAGACGGCCTCGCTGTTCGCGGCCTCGGCCGAGTGCGGTGCACTCGCGGCCGGCGGCTCACCGTTCGCGGTGCGCGCGCTGCGCGAATTCGGGACCGCCTACGGGATCGCGTTCCAAATGCGCGACGACCTGCTCGACCTGACCGCCGACGAGGCGACCCTCGGCAAGCCGGTCGGCAACGACCTGCGCGAACGCAAGATGACCGTCCCGCTCGTGTTGGCGCTCGCCGACGGGGATGAAGGCTTCCGGGTCGACGTCGAACGCTTCTTCGCCGGCCAAAGCGACGCACGCGAGGATGTCGCAGCCGTCGTCGCCGGCATCGTCGCGCAAGGCGGCCTGACCAAGACGGAAGCCGTTCTCGCCGGTTACGTCGAACGGGCGAAACAGTCGCTGGCGCCGCTGGGTACTGTCCCGGCGCGCACCGAGCTCGCGGCCCTCGCCGACGCGCTGCTCTAGAGAAAGACCTGTTCTATGTTCTCACCGATGGAAATCGCCGCCGTGGTTGGCCTCGGCATCCTCATCTTCGGAGCCGAGCGGCTGCCCAAGCTTGCCCGCAGCATGGGGCACGCCAAGAAAGAGTTCATGGTCGGTCAGGCCGAGGCGGACATCGCCGCCGAGCAGGCCCGCGAGGACGCACGCAAGCAGGCGCAAGCCGACGTCCACACGACCGAGGTCGCGGCCGGACCGACCGGCGGCCTGGGCGCGTCGACCGTCGTCCCCGATCCGATCAGCGGCGCCCCCGGCCCCACCACCATCGCACCGCCCCAGCACTAGACGCCCGTGCTCGCCGAGGGCACGCCGGCCACGCACGAGGCGTCCGGCACCCAGTTCGTCTGGGATCAGAAGGAGATGCCGTTCACGGAGCACCTGCGCGAGCTCCGGAACCGGCTCTTCATCTGCATCGTCACGGTCCTCGCGCTGGTGGTGCTGCTGATCTATCCGGCGCAGCTGGCGATCCCGTACCTCACCAAGCTCTACTTCCACGGCATCCAGCTGCACGCGTTCGGTCCCGCCGACGCGGTCTGGGCGATCTTCAAGTTCGCGCTCTACGGCGCGATCGTGCTGGGCTTGCCGGTGCTGCTGTATCAGATCTGGATGTTCGTCGTCCCGGCCATCCACCCGCGCACGCGCAGAGCGGTGTACTCCTACGTCTTGCCGTCGTTCTTGCTCGCGCTGGCCGGGATCGCGTTCGCGCACCTGGTCGTGATCCCGCGCGTCATCTCCGGCCTCGAGTTCATCACCCAAAGCATCGCCGAGCCGACCTACGGTATCGAGTCGACGCTCAACCTCGTGCTGCTGCTGTTCCTCGCGTTCGCGATCGTCTTCCAGACGCCGGTCGTCATGCTGCTGCTGGCGCGCATCGGCCTGATCAACAGCACGATATTGCGCAAATACCGCCGGTACATTCTGTTCGGCTTGTTCGTGGGCGCCGCCATCCTCGCGCCGGACGGCAGTCCGATCACGATGACGTTGATCGCCGCGCCGACCTACGTCCTGTTCGAGGCGTCCATCTGGATCATCCGCGCGATGGAGGGCCGGTGGAAGGCCGAGTCCGAGGCGCTCTGATCGCAGCGCCGCTGCGCTCGCTGCAGCGGACGTGGGACGATCTGGTCACGCTGTTCGCGAACGTCGGGTTCGGCGTCACGCTGCTCGCGATCTGGGCGCTGCTCACGACGATCGGTGTCATCATCGATCAGGGCAAGGATCCCAGCGTCTACGCCAGCGCCTACGCGCCGCCGGTGGCGCGGCTGATCATGCGGCTGGATCTGGAGAACATCTACCACAGCCCGGGCTACATCGGCATCCTCGGGCTGATCCTCTGCTCGATGGCGGCGGCGACGTTCGTCAAGGTGATCCCACGCCGCATCCCGCGGCTGCACCCGGTGCGCATCGAGGCGATCCCGCTGCACGCGACCTTCCACGCCGACGGCGACGTCGAGAGCGTGCGTGCGCGTCTGGCGGCGTTCTTCTCGGCGCGCGGCTGGCAGGTTCGTAACCGCACCTTCGCCGGTGAGGAGTGGACGTTCGCCGACAAGGTCAACTGGGCGCGGCGCGGCGTGCTGGTCGCGCACATCGGCTTCTGCATCATCGCGATCGGCACCACGATCTACTGGGCCAAGGGATACAGCGGCCAGTTCACCGTGCTCAGTGGCCAAACCGGAACGATCCCGCAGAGCGGCGCGACGATTCGGCTCGAACGGTTCGCCTATCGCATCGACCCGATCACGACCAAGGCCGGCCTCGTCTATCAGCCGATCGATTATGTCTCGAACGCGATCGTCACCGGCAAGGACGGGGTCGCGCACCAGGCCGTCATTCGCGTCAATCACCCCTACGACGTCGACGGGACGCTCGTCTATCAGGCGACCTACGGCTTCGGGATCGACTTCACGCTCACCAAGAACGGTCGGCCGATCGCCGGCCCCGACCATCCGCTGCTCGAAGGCGAGGGGTTCGTCGTCGACGGGACTTCGCGTGCGATTCAATACCAGCGCTTCGTCGGCACGATCGACCGGCTCACCGGCCAGCCCGGCCCTGACCCGCGGCCCAACGACCCCGGGGTCGTCATCCAGGCCTTCGACGGTGACCAGCCGATCGGGTCGGTGCTCGTCCCGCTCGGTCAGCCGGTCGATCTGGGCGCCGGCTACGCCCTCGAGGCGAAGCGCTACGTGCTCTACTCGGGCTTCCAGTACCGCTACGACCCGGGCATCCCGGTCGTCGGCTTGGGTGCGCTGATCCTCGTGCTCGGGTTGTGCATCGCGATCTACCTCTTGCCCGCCCGCCTGTTCGTCCAGGTTCGGCCGGCCGGCGACGGTGCCGAAGGCGCCGAAGTCGGAATCGCGGCAACCACCGTCAAAGGCTACGAGGTCTTCGAGGATCGTTTCCGGGAGATCGTCGCAGCCGTGCGACGCAGCGAAGCGTAGAGGAGCATCATGGACCCGACTCGCGTGTGGATCGATCAAGCGCTGCTCGTCGTCGGCATCGCCGCCTACGTCACCGGCGCGCTCGTGCTGCTCGGCTTCTTCCTGTTGCGCCGGCCGGTGCTGCGCACGCTCGGCCTGCCGCTTGCGATCGTCGGCTGCGTCGCCCAGTTCGCCGAGCTGGGGACGCGCTGGTGGATGACCGGCGTGTGGCCGCTGACGAACCTCTACGGCTCCCTCTCGCTCTTCAGCGCGTTCGCCGTGCTGATCTTTCTGATTTTCGCCTACAAGTACGATCTCGCCGTCATCGGCGGCCTGGTCCTCGCGTGCGCGGCGATCGCGCTCGGCTACGCGACGACGTGGAACGAAGGCTACATGCCGGCCGTACCGGCGCTGCAATCGTACTGGATCAAGATCCACGTCCCGATCGTCGTCGCCGCCTACGCGACGTTCTTGGTCGCGTGCTGCGTCTCGGCGCTCTACCTGGTGAAGGACTACGCCGAGAAGCACTTCCGCACGCGCACCGGTTCACTGCGCGGTGTGGCGGCCGCGGCCGGCGGCCCGGTGCTCGACATTGCGCTGAAGACCAGCGACTACGCGCGCGAGAGCGTCGCGCGCCGCGACGACACGCCGGCGATCGCGCACGCGGCTGCGGCGGGCGATCCGTGGGCGGTGTGGCTCGCCGGCCTGCCCTCGCTCGCGCGGCTCGACGTCATGCAGTACCGCATCATCGGCATCGGCTTGCCGCTGCTCTCGATCGGGATCATCACCGGCGCGATGTGGGCGAAAGAAGCTTGGGGCGCCTACTGGCAGTGGGATCCCAAGGAGACCGCCGCGCTGGCCTCGTGGATCGTGTACGCGATCTACCTGCACCTCCACACCCGCCCGGAGTGGAAGGGGACGCGCACCGCGTGGATCAGCGTGCTCGGCTTCGCGTCCATCATGTTCTGCTATCTCGGCGTGAACATCTGGATCAGCGGCCTGCACTCCTACAAGATGTGATTCGTCCGCCGGCGATCGACGAGTAGGTTCACCAGCCACAGCACGAACGTCGCGCACAGCGCACCGGTCTCGACGTAGCCCAAGTGCAGCCGCAGTGGGGTGAAGTCGTAGAGCAGCGCCAGCCCGACGTCGGCGAGGACGACGGCGCGGGTGATCGCCCAGGTCCGCGTCACGAAGACGAGATACGTAAAAACCAGCGCAAAGACGGTCTGCACGGCTAGTCGGCGTGCTCGTCCTCGGGCGGCTGCACTCCCGGCATCCGCGAGGGTACCGGTGCCGGCGTCGGTGGCGGGAC
>JBEKAU010000105.1:0-10533 GCA_050015755.1 Vulcanimicrobiaceae bacterium
CGTCGTGACCTTGATAGCCGGGCGGTTCGCCCAGCAGTCGCGAGACGGTGTGCGCTTCGGTGTACTCGGAGAGATCGAGCCGTACCAATGCTTCGTCGGTGCCGAAGAGCGCGTGCGCGAGCGCGCGTGCGAGCTCGGTCTTGCCGACGCCGCTCGGGCCGATGAAGAGGAAACCGCCGACCGGTTTGCGCGGGTCCTTGAGGCCGGCGCGCGCGCGACGGATCGCTTCGGCGACGGCACGGACGGCCGGGTCCTGGCCGACCACGCGCGCTTCGAGCGCGCTCTCGAGCGCGAGCAGGCCGGCGCGCTGCGCATCGGTGATGGTGCCTTGCGGGATGCCGGTCCAGCGCGAGACGACGGCGGCGACGCGCTCGACGTCGACCGTCGCTTCGCCGCGCATGGCGGCCCCGGCGGCGGCTTCGTCGACGACGTCGATCGCCTTGTCGGGCAGATAGCGGTCGGCGATGTAGCGCGCGGCGAGCGCGGCTGCCGCCTCGAGGGCCTCGTCGCTGATCGTGACGCCGTGGTGCGCGGCGTATTTCGGCCGCAGGCCGCGCAGGATCGTGACCGTCTGCTCGATCGTCGGCTCGTCGATCTGTACCGGTTGGAAACGGCGCTCGAGCGCGGCGTCGGACTCGACGTACTTGCGGTACTCATCGAACGTCGTCGCGCCGATGCATTGCAGTTCGCCGCGTGCCAGCTCCGGCTTGATCATCGAGCTCAGGTCGAGCGAGCCTTCCGCAGCGCCGGCGCCGACCAGCGTGTGGAGTTCGTCGATGAACAGGATCACCTCGCGGCCGGCGCGCTTCACCTCGTCGATGATCTTCTTGACCCGCGACTCGAACTCGCCGCGGTACTTCGTCCCGGCGACGAGCGGGCCGAGCGAGAGCGCCAGCACGCGCTTCTCGCGCAGCGCCTGGGGGACGTCGGCGCGCGCGATGCGCTGCGCGAGCCCCTCGACGATGGCCGTCTTGCCGACGCCCGGTTCGCCGATGAGCACCGGGTTGTTCTTGCTGCGGCGGGCCAAGATCGAGATGACCCGCTCGACTTCGTCGTCGCGCCCGATCACCGGGTCGAGTTCGTTGCGGCGCGCCGCCTCGGTCAGGTCGCGCGAGTATTGCGCCAGCGTCGAGGGGCCGCCGAAGACGCGGCTGAGGTTCGCCAGCGACGGGCTCGGGTTAGGCGGTGACTGCTCGCCCTTCGTCCCCCCGCGGCGGTTGGCCGAGTCGATCGCCAGCGCCGCGCCACCGACCAGGGCTGCCGCGGCGGCGGCCGCGCCGAGGATCGCCAGCGGCGCCCGCCGCCGGCGCTTCGCGCAGTCCTCGCAGACTTCGGCTTCGGCCCAGCGGCCGGCGCGCAGCGCGTAGTCGCGCACGCTCGCCGGCTTCTTCCGGCAGACCTCGCAGGTGGCGGTCATCGCACCGTACCTACCCGGCAGGCACGGAGCCAGTTTCGGCTCAGGGCTCCAGCCGGAAAACCATCGTGACCGAACGCTCCACCGAGAGGCTGCTCGGCTGGACGTCGGTCGGGACGGCGAGCGTCGCCGAGGCTTGATACGCGGAGGCGAAGCGCGGAAATGGGGTGACGATCGGGGAGCTCGCCCCGGCGTCGATGCTGACCACGCCGGTCACCCGCAGGTGCGCGGCCGCGGCAAGGGTGGCGGCCTGCTCCTGCGCGTCGGTGACCGCGGCGGCCTCGGCGGCGCGCTGGGCCGCCTGCTGGTCCCGCAGCACGAACGCCACCTGGTTGACGCTCGTCGCCCCCGCCGCGACGCCGGCGTCGATGAGCGCGCCGGCCTGGGTCACCACATCGGTCGTCGCGTTGACCATGCGGTTGACGACGAAGCCGTACCGCGAGATAAAGCGCGGATCGGGTTCCGTGGGCCGCTGGTTGAACGATACGCCGTACGCGAGCGTGCGCACCTGGTCGGGCCGCAGGCCGAGTGCCGTCAATTTCGCGAGCAGAGCCGCATAGATCGCGTTGTTCTTGGACGTCGCGGTCTGAGCGCGATCGTCGTTGGTGATGATTCCGAAGGTGACCACCACGCGGTCGGGGTCCCGCTGGATGACGCCGGTGCTGGTGAGCGTCAAGGTCGTGGGGGGCGTCGCGGCCAGGGCGGCCGTCGGCAACAGAGCGGCCAGGGCCAGCATGGCCACCGTCGTGCGTGCGATGCGTCTCATGCCTTCGTCAACGAAGACGGCGTGCGGTCTGTCCCTGTTTCGCCCGGCGTGGGCAAGGGGAATCCTCCCGTATCATGAGCATCATCAGTTGGTTGATCGTCGGACTCTTCGCGGGGGTACTCGCCAAGTGGGTCGTTCCTGGCGAGGGTCCCGGCGGGATCATCGGCGACATCGTGGTCGGCATCATCGGCGCCTTCATCGGCGGCTGGGTCTTCCACGCGTTCGGCCACGCCGGCGTGAGCGGACTGAACGTGTGGAGCGTCATCGTCGCCTTCGTGGGTGCGGTCATCCTCCTGTTCATCCTGCGCGCGATCTCGGGCCGCCGGGCGACTTACTGACCGCGGCCCCGGCCGCTTGCGCCCGCGCGCCGGCTTTCCGGCGCGCGGCTGCGGCTTTTGTCGGTAGGAGCCATCCCCCCGGCCGGGCAACCCCCCTCCGCTATGGCCTACGTCATCACCGAACCATGCATCGGCACCAAGGACAAGTCGTGCGTGGACGTCTGTCCGGTCGATTGCATCCATGGCGATGATGCCGACACGCAGCTGTTCATCGATCCTGAAGTGTGCATCGATTGCGGCGCGTGCGTCTCGGCCTGCCCGGTCGAGGCGATCTATGCCGACTCCGACGTCCCCGAGAAGTGGAAGAACTTCACCGAGATCAACGCGGAGTGGTATAAGAAGTAGCCCATTGAGGGGCGCGTGCGGCGCGCGATCGCTCGCGAATTGATGGACGAGCCCGTCGACGATCTCGACGAGCTCGATGCCAACTTGCGCGACATCGCCTTCGCCAACGCGCACCTGGGCGGCACCGCGCTCGCGATCGCCGACGATGCGACGCGCCGCGGTGCTCACGTCCGGCTCACGTGTGTGGATCACAGTGAGCAGATGCTCGCCCTCGCGCGCCGCCGCTGCGGCGATCGCACGAACCTGACCTTCGTCCGCGCCGACGGCACGGCGCTGCCGTTCGAGCGCGGTGCCTTCGACGTCGCGCTGTGTACGCTCGCGCTGCACCACTTCGATCGCGAGCCGGCGATCGCGCTGCTGCGCGAGCTGCGGCGGGTCTCACGCATGACGCCGGTGGTGTGCGATTTGCGGCGCTCGGCGATCGCGTTCGCGGCGACGTGGCTGTGGTCGCGTACCTCGCGCAACCGCTTGACCCGCCACGACGCGCCGCTCTCGGTGCGGCGGGCGTACACGCCGGACGAAGCGATCGCGCTGGCGCGCGAGGCGGGATGGCGTGCGCCCACGGTGCGGCGCGAGCCGTTCTTTCGCATGCTGCTGGCCGACGCGTCGTGAGCGACGAAGTGATCGTCGTCGGTGCGGGACCGGCCGGCAGCACGGTCGCGCTGTTGCTCGCGCGCGCCGGCGTGCGGGTGCGGATCCTCGAGCGCACGCCGTTTCCGCGCCGCAAGGTGTGCGGCGAGTATCTCAATGCGGGCGCGGTGCTGGCGCTCGCGCGGCTCGGGGCGCTCGACGCGGTGCGCGCGGCGGGATCGCCCCTGCGCGGCGTGCGGCTCGTCGCGGCGGGCGCCGCTCCCGTGGCGCTGCCGTTTCCGGCACCGGCGTTGGCGTGCGCGCGCGAGCGGCTCGACGCGTTGTTGCTCGACGCGGCGTGCGCGGCCGGCGCGCAGGTCGAGCGCGCGCGGGTCGACGAAGTGCTGCGCGCGGGCGATCGCTGCGTCGGCGTGCGGGCGCGCGACGAGCGCGGCGAGACGGTCGAGCGCAGCGCGCGGATCGTCGTCGGCGCCGACGGCACCGGCTCGCTGGTCGCGCGGCGTTTGGATCTGGCACGGAATTCGCGCCGCGGCGCACGCTGGGCGGTCGGTGGGCATTACGCCGGGCTGGGCGCACTCGAGGGCCGCATCGAGATGTACGTCGGCGGCGGCGCGTACTTCGCGCTCAACCCGCTCGATGCGACGACGACCAACGTGATGGTCGTCGTGCCGCGCGCGCGGCTGGCGCAGTGGTCGGCCGACCTCGAGGCCGGTGTCGGCGCGGCTGCCGCCACGCTCGCGCACGGCGCGCGCTCGTTCGCCGGCACGACGCGGCTGGGCGCGCGGGTCAGCGTCGGGCCACTTTCGCACGACGTGCGCGGCCTGTGGGCACCCGGTGCGCTGCTGGTCGGCGACGCGGCGGGATTCCTCGACCCGTTCACCGGCCAGGGCGTCGCGCTCGCGCTGCTCGACGCCGAACACGCCGCCGACGCCGTCCTCGCCGCGCTGGGCGCGCCGGCGTCCGAATCGGCGGCGTTCGCCGCCTATGCGCGCGAGCGGGTGCGCGATCGTGTCTGGCGTGGGCGGCTCGCTCGTCTGGTGGCGCTGCTGGTCGACGTGCCGCCGCTCGCGCGGCGGGCGTCGGCGCGCCTGGCGCGGATGCCGGAGCTCGGCGCGACGCTGCTCGAAGGGTTGGCCGGGACGATCGCGCCCCAGCGGGCGCTGCGGATCGACGTGCTGGCGCGGCTGCTGGCATGATCGTCAGCCGCATGACGGTCGAGATGGCCGCGCCCCCGAGCGAGATCTTCGCGCTCGCTGCGGCGACCGACCGTTGGCCGGAGATCCTGCCGCACTATCGCTACGTCCGTGTACTCGCCCGCGAGGGCGCTTCGAGCACGGTCGCGATGGGTGCGCGGCACGACGGCATCCCGATCAACTGGACCGCCCGGCAGACGAACGACGCGGAGACGCCGCACATCGCGTTCCACCACGTGCGCGGGTGGACGCGTGGGATGGACGTCGAGTGGATCTTCGAGCCGCACGGCGAGCGCACGCGGGTGACGATCGAGCATCGGCTCGCGTTCCGCTTTCCGTTCGCGGCCGATTGGATCGGCAAGCACGTCGTGTGCGACTACTTCGTCGAAGGCGTCGCGGCCAAGACGCTGGCGACGATCAAACGGCTCGTCGAGCGGACGTCGTGATCGCGCTGCACCGGGTCGCGGTGACGGGATTGGGCGTCGTCACGCCGCTGGGCATCGGGATCGACGCGTTCTGGGAGAGTGTGCTCGCCGAGCGGGTCGCGGTCGCGCCGATCAGCCGCTTTGCCGTCGACGGGTACCGTTCGGTGCTCGCCGCGCAAGTCGACGATTTCGTGCCGGCCGATTTCCTCTCGGCGAAGCGGCTGCGGTGGACGGACCGGTTTGCGCAGTTCGCGATCGCCGCGGCGAGACTCGCGCTGGCCGACGCCGCGCTCGATCCGGCGCGGGTGCCGGGCGAGGTCGCGGTGTCGCTCGGCTCGGCGCTCAGTGGCGTCGCGTACGCCGACGAGCAGCACGACGTCTTCCGCGCGCACGGGATCGACGCGGTCAAACCGTTGCTGGCGCTCTCCGTGTTCGGCGGCTCGGCACCGTGCAACGTCGCGCTCGAGTTCGATTTGCGCGGGCCGGTGCTGGCCAACGGCAACTCGTGCGCGGCCGGCGCGGTCGCGATCGGCGAGGCGTTTCGCGCGATCGCACGCGGCGACGTGCGGGCGGCGCTCGCGGGCGGCGTCGAGGCGCCGCTCTCGCCGCTGGTCTACGGTGCGTTCACCGTCAACCGCGCGATGTCGACCCGCAACGACGACCCGACGCATGCGAGTCGTCCGTTCGACCGCGCCCGCGACGGGTTCGTGATGGCCGAGGGTGCCGGCGTGCTGATGCTCGAGCGGCTCGAAGACGCACGCGCGCGCGGAGCACGCGTCTATGCCGAGCTGGCCGGCTACGGGTTGACCAACGACGCCTACCACATGTCCGCGCCGCGGCCGGACGGCTCGGCTAACGCGCGCGCGATGCATACCGCGCTCGCCGAGGCGCAGGTGGCACCCGACCAGGTCGACCTCGTCAACGCGCACGGCAGTGCGACGGTGCTCGGCGATGCGTGCGAGGCATTGGCGGTGCGGCAGGTGCTCGGCGCGCACGCCGACGCCGTTCCGGTGACGGCGACGAAGGGGCAGCACGCGCACGCGCTCGGCGCGACCGGCGCCTGGGAGGCCGCCCTGGCCTGCCGGACGATCGTCGAAGGCATCATCCCGCGCAGCGTCAACGCCGATGACCTCGACCCCGCCTGCGCACTGGCGGTCACGCAGACGGCGCTGACCCGCCCGGTGCGCACGGTCCTCTCGAACTCGGCCGGGTTCGGCGGCATCAACGCGGCGTTGGTGATGCGTGCCGTCGACTGACGCGGTCGTACCGCCGGTCGTCGTTCGCGATGCCGTCAAGGAATACGGTGCGGGAGAAGAGGTCGTCCGTGCGCTCGACGGCGTCTCGCTGGAGGTCGCGCGCGGTGAGATGGTGGCGCTGGTCGGGCCGAGCGGGTGCGGCAAGTCGACGCTGCTCAACCTGATCGGCTGCATCGATCTGCCGACCCGCGGTGAGGTGCTGCTCGACGGCGCGTCGACCCGTGCGCTCGACGACGACGCGCTGACCGCGCTGCGCCGTG
This sequence comes from Vulcanimicrobiaceae bacterium, assembly GCA_050015755.1. Taxonomy (GTDB): domain Bacteria; phylum Vulcanimicrobiota; class Vulcanimicrobiia; order Vulcanimicrobiales; family Vulcanimicrobiaceae; genus Vulcanimicrobium. Next base: position 6,589 of record JBEKAU010000105.1, read on the forward strand.
ACCGGATCGGCACGGTGTTCCAGTTCTTCAACCTGCTGCCGGCGATGCGGATCGCGGACAACGTCGGCCTCCCGCTCGCGCTGCAACGGGCAGGTCGCGAGGAGATCGCGCACCGGGTCGCCGCCGTGCTCGCCCAGGTCGGCGTGAGCGAGAAAGCGCGGGCGTTCCCGGCCGAGCTCTCGGGCGGCCAACTGCAGCGCGCGGCGATCGCGCGCGCGATCGTTCATCGGCCGGCGATCGTGCTCGCCGACGAGCCGACCGGTAACCTCGACTCGCAGACGGGCGCGAGCGTGCTGCGGCTGTTGCGCTCGCTCGCCGACGACGGGCAGACGATCTTGCTGGCGACCCACAGCGGCGAGGCGGCCGCGATCTGCGACCGCACCATTCCCTTGCGCGACGGCCGCTTGGCGTGACGCCGCCGACGCTGCTGCGTGCGCTCGTCTTCGCGCCGCTGCGTGCGAACGTGCTGCGCACGCTGGTGACGCTGGTCGCGGTGGCGCTGGCGGTCGCGATCGGCTTGGCGATCGATCTCGCCAACGCGACCGCGATCGCCTCGTTCGCTTCCAGTGTCGACATCGTCTCGAGTCAGGTCACCTTGCAGGTGCTCGGGCTCGGCGACGGCTTCGACGAGCGCACATTGCTGCGCGTGCAGGCGGTGCCGGGCGTCGATCTCGCGGCTCCCGCCATCGAAGACACGGTGACGATCCCGCAGCGCAGCGATGCCTTCGGCGGCGAGGTGCTGCGCGTGCTGGGGGTCGATCTGCTGCGGCCGCTGCCCGGGGTCGCTGCATCGGCCGGTGCCGTGCCGGTCGATGCAGCGCCGGTCGAGGCCTGGCAACTGGTCAACGGACACGGCGCGCTGATCTCGGCCGCGCTCGCGGCGCGGCACCGCTGGCGCGTCGGCACGCTGGTGCGCGCGTTCGCCGGTGACCGGGCGGCGGCGCTGCGGATCGCCGGGATCGCACCGAGCGGCACGGTGCGGATCGACTCGAGCGTCGTCTTCGTCGACATCGCGACGGCGCAAGAGCTGTTCGACAAAGTCGGACGGCTCGACCGCATCGACTGCGTCGTCGCCCCGGCGCGCGTCGCCGCCGTTCAGCGTGCGATCGCGGCCGTGCTCCCGCCCGGCGCGCGGGTGATTCGGCCTGCCACCCGCACCGGCGAGATCGCGCGGATGCTACAGAGCTTCCGGCTCAACCTCGAAGCGCTGGCGTCGATCGCGCTCTTGGTCGGGATGTATCTGATCTACAACGCGGTAGCGATCTCGGTCGTGCAGCGCCGGGCCGAGATCGGCACCGTGCGCGCGCTGGGCGCGACCCGCGGCGCGGTCTTCCGCGCCTTCCTCGCCGAAGGCGCGCTGGTCGGGGTCGCCGGCTCCCTGCTGGGCCTGGCCCTCGGGGCCGCGCTCGCGACGCTCGCGGTCGGCGCCGTCTCGCGCACGGTCGACGCGCTGTACGTCGGCTCGCACGCCGACCGCGTGCTCTACGCACCGCTGCCGTTCGTCGTCGCGTTTGCGCTCGGTGTGTTGGCGTCGGTCGCGGCCGCCGCGCTGCCGGCGCTCGACGGTGCGTCGACGCCTCCGGCGATCGCGATGCGCGCACAGGGCTACGAGCGGCAGCGGCGCGGATTGGTGTCGCGCAGCGCACTCGCGGGTGTTGGATGCTTGCTGCTGGCCGCTTTGTGCACGCGGGCTCCGGCGCTCGACGGGATCCCGCTGTTCGGCTACCTCGCGGGGTTGCTGATCATCGTGGGCGGCTCGTTGTTCGCGCCGGCCGCGGTCCTCGCGTTGGCGCGGGCGGGCCGCGCGGCCGGAGCGCGCCGGCCGATCGTCGCGCTGGCCGCCGCGAACCTGGGCGGCGCGCCGGTGCGCATGGCGGTCGCGGTCGCTTCGCTGGCGATCGCGATCGCGATGATGGTTGCCGTCGGCGTGCTGGTGGCTTCGTTCCGCACCACCGTCGTCGCGTGGGCGAACGAGACGCTGCGTGCCGACTTGTTCGTGCGACCGCTCGCGCTCGGCGACGCCTCGACTGACGCGCGGTTCTCGCCCGGTGTCGTGCGCGCGATCGCGCGCGTCGCGGGCGTCGGCAGCGTTTCGACGTTTCGCGGCGTCACGATCCCCTACCACGGCCGGCTGACGATGCTGGGCGCGATGGACGTCGCGCAGTTGGGTCACACCGGACCGCAATTGCGGCTGCTGGGCGGCGTTGGCGCGGCCCAGCTCGCGCGCACCGTGCCCGGCACGATGCGGGTGCTCATCTCGGAGCCGTTCGCCTCGAAGTTCGGGGTCGGCGTGGGCGATGGCGTCGCGTTGCCGACGCCCTCGGGAACCAGGACGTTTACCGTCGCGGCGGTCTACAACGACTACTCGTCGGATGCCGGCGTCGTGCTGGTCGACCGGCGGACGTTCGTGCGGCTCTTCCACGACGAGGCGGTCAACTCGGTCGCGATCGAGGCGGTGCCAGGGGTCGATCTCGCGCGTCTGCGCACGGCCCTGTATCGTGCGGTCGCGCCGCATCAGGTCGTGATCGAAACCAACCGCGAGTTGCGGGCGCTGGTGATCGACGTGTTCGATCGCACCTTCGCGATCACGTACGCGCTCGACGTCATCGCGATCGCGATCGCGGTGCTGGGGGTCGTCTCGACGCTCTTCGCGCTGGTGCTCGAGCGGCGGCGCGAGCTGGGCATCCTGCGCTACCTCGGCCTCTCGACCGGGAGCGTCCGCGCGACGGTGTTGACCGAAGCGGCCGGAATCGGCTTCTTGGGCGCGGGCCTGGGCGTCGCGATCGGCCTGATGCTCGCGCTGCTGCTGATCTTCGTCATCAACCGTCAGGCCTTCGGCTGGCTGATCGAGCTGCACATTCCGGGTGCGTTTCTCGGCGAGACGTTCCTCTTGGTGATGGTGGCGGCGGTCCTGGCCGGGCTGCCGCCCGCGCGCGTTGCTGCGCGCATCCGCACCGCCGATGCGGTGCGCAGCGAATGACGCGGCTGCTGGCGGTCGCCGCGCTGACCGCGCTCGGCTTCGCGAACGCCCGCCTCCCGTGGCACTTCGTCTTTCCGCGCGATCACGCCGCGCACGTCGCGTTCCAGAGCGAGTGGTGGTATTACACCGGTCACCTGCGCACGCGTGGCGGACGCCGCTTCGGCTACGAGTTGACGTTCTTCCGCTATGGGCTGCGGCCCGGCGATCCGACGCCGGCGCCCGGTCAGTCGCGCTGGCGCGGCAACCAGGTGTACCCGGCGCACCTGGCACTCACCGACGAGCAAGGGCAACGCTTCGTGCATCACGAGATCGTCGCCCGCGAAGCGCTCGGGATGGGGCACGCCTCGACGCGCACGCTCGACGTGGCGGTCGACGACTGGACGCTGCGCGGAACCTCGCCGTTCCGGCTCCACGCGCGCAGCGATGACGTCACGCTCGAGCTGGCGCAGACGCCGGAGAAGCCGCCGGCGATCCACGGTCGCAACGGCGTCTCGCTCAAGGGTTCGTGTGCGACCTGCGCCTCGCACTACTACTCGCTCACGCGGCTGCGCACGACGGGCACCCTCGTGTACGATGGCGTGCGCTACCCGGTGACCGGGCTCTCGTGGATGGACCACGAGTTCGGCTCCGACGAACTGCAGCCCGACGTCGTCGGGTGGGATTGGTTCGCGATCCAACTCGACGATCGTCGCGAGATCATGGACTACCGCTTGCGCCATCGCGACGGCACGTCGGTCGCGGAGTCGAACGGGTCGCTGGTCGACGCGCACGCTGCGGTGACGCCGCTCGCGCTCGGCGATGTCGACGTGCGCGCGAACGGCAACTGGACCAGCCCGCACACGCACGCCGTCTATCCTAGCGGCTGGCGGGTGCGCATCCCGCGTGCGGCGCTCGACCTGACGCTCACCCCGACGGTGCCCGACCAGGAGCTCGCGAGCGATCGGGGCGGCGTCTCGTACTGGAAG
>JBEKAU010000106.1:0-7646 GCA_050015755.1 Vulcanimicrobiaceae bacterium
AGCCTGGCATCGGTGGCGCCGCAGCGGCCGATCACCATCCAGGATCTGATGCGGCACACCTCGGGGCTCACGTACGGCGCGTTCGGCGATTCGCTCGTGCAGCGCGCCTACCGGGCCGCGCACGTCACCGATGCGACGCAAACGAACGCCGAAATGAGCGCGAAGCTGGCGGCGCTGCCGCTGGCCTCGCAACCGGGCACGACCTGGGAGTACGGGATGTCGATCGACGTCCTGGGCCGCGTCGTCGAAGTCGTCGGCGGCTTGCCGCTGGACCAGTTCATCGCCGAGCGGATCACCGGACCGCTGGCCATGCACGACACCGGCTTCCGGCTCGCCGAGGGCGATGAGACGCGGCTGGCGGAGGCGCAAGTCGATCCCGCCACCGGTGAGCGCCCGAACCTGGGTTACCTGTACGACCCGCAACGGCCGCCGACGTGGATCATGGGCGGCGGCGGGATCCTCAGCACCGCGGCTGACTATGGGCGCTTCACGCGCTGCTTGGCCAACGGCGGCGAGCTCGACGGAACGCGGCTGCTCTCGCGCAGCGTCGTCGCGCTGATGACCTCCGACCACCTCTCGCCGGCGATCGGCTACGCCTCCTGGACGAAGCTGCTGGGGATCAGCGCGCCGCTGCCCGAGCTGGGCAACGGCTTCGGCCTGGGCGTCGCGGTGCGCACCTCCGCCGGCCGCAACCCCGCACCGGGATCGGTCGGCGACTGGTGCTGGTCGGGGGTCTCCGGGACGTACTTCTGGGTCGACCCGGCCGAAGAATTGGTCGCGGTGCTGATGCTGCAAGCACCGATGCAGCGCATCCACTACCGGGGGCTGATGCGCGGCCTGGTCTATCAAGCCATCCGCTGAAAGAGGCGCGATCCTCCCCGGGCGGAGAGGTGTGCTGGCTTAGCCGATCCGTTACACTTCTCTCCAACCGTGAACTCCTCCGAAGTTCGCGCCGAGAGTGAACCCGCCGAGTCGGCTGGGCTTCTGATTCGGCGCGTCGCCGCTGTTTTCGAGCAGGTCCCGCAGCGGGATCGCCTGCGCGCCGTCTTGGCATTGGGACCGGCGCTCGCCAGGGTGGAGAACGCGGTGGTCCTCGTCGACGATGCGATCGTCGCGGCGTTCCCCGGGACGTCCAGCGGGCGCGCCGCGGACCGGCTGCGCCGACGGGCGCGTGCGGTGTTCGAAACCGAGCAGTTCGCGCCGCCGCACTACGTCGCGCGGATCGGCACGCGCGGCCAAGGCCGGGTCGCGATGCGCTGGGAGGAGCCCGTCGACGCGTCGTTGCCGCGCGCGCAGGCGTTTGCGACGCTGTGCGGCTGGGCGCTCGACGCGGCCGACCTCGCGCGGCTGCCCTCGACCATCGCCGATCGGACCGCGACCTTGCGCCGCATCGAGCAGTTGGTGCGCGGCGCGCTGCGCGGCCGGCGCCGCTTTGCCGTTCTGCACGTCGACGTCGAAGAATCGCGCGCGTCGGCCGAACGCGGCGAGACGCTCGCCCACGGCCTGCGCCGCGTCGTGCGGGCGACCGATCACGTCGGCACGCTCGGCGCCAACACGTTCGCCGTCTTGGTGTCGGTCGACAGTCACGAGATCGAAGCGTTCATCGCCGCGCAACGCATCCTCGCCGCGGCCAGCGAGCGCTCCTGCGCGCACGTCGGCGTCGCCGTCTTTCCGGACGACGGTGCCGCGGTCGACGATCTGCTCGAAAAGGCCAGCGCGGCGGCACTCGCCGCGACGTCGGCGGGGAGCGAGCTCCCCTACTGGTTTCGCGAAGAGACCGGACGCCGGTTGCGCCGTCAGGTGCGCACCGATGCGATCCTGCGCGACGCCGCCGAGACGCAGGCGCTCTCACTGCGCTGCCGGCCGGCGTTCGATCCGTACACCGGCGCGGTGTCGGCGATCTTCGCCGAAGCGGCCGCGCCCGACGAACAGCTGCACGCCGCGGCGCCGTTGGGACGGCACGTGCGCGGCGCCGTCGATCGGTGGACGATCCGCGCTGCTGCCGCGCTGCGGCTCCCGGTGCCGGTGCCGCGCATCTACGTGCACGTCGACGAGGTGACGCCCGAACTGCTCGAGACGATGCTCGGCGGGATGCAGGAGGGGACGCACCGGCTCGGCCTCGCGCTGCGCTGCGGCGAGGTCGACGCGGCGTGCGCCGGGACGCTGCGCCGCCTGCGCGCACGCGGCGTCGCGGTCGGTATGGACGCGCTGGCGGCCGGTGCGTTCATCCAGCGCGGTACGGTCGGGCTGGATCTGGACTTCGTCACCGTCGATGCCGGCACGAGCACCGGAACGTTGGCGGCACTCGCGTGCGGTGCGATTCTCGCGCCCCGCACCGTCGTCTTCGGGGTGACCTCACTCGACGAAGGCCGTTGGCTCGCACGCCACGGTGCGACGGCGATCGCCGGTCCGGGCCTCGCACCCGACGTCGACGCCGAGCACCTGGTCGACGCGCTGACGCGGACCGTCGCACTGTGAAGAGTGTGAAGGGAGGGATAGAGATGGGGATCCCGCTAGCGCGGGGCGCGGACGCGGAGATCGACGCGATCCGTGCCGTGTTCGATACCGCTGCTGAGGCACCGCGTACGCTCGAAGAGCGTCTCCATATCTTGCTCGCGGGCGCGCTCGCGATCGCCGATGCCTCGATCGCGCTGGTCACGCACGCCGACGGCACGATCGTCGCCTCCGAGACGCGCGGTGGCGTGTCCGAGGACGACACCCTGCAGCTCGCGGCCGAGGCGATGCAGGCGCGCGGCCCCGAGGCCTTCGGCGATGGATCGTACATCGCGACGCTCGGCCCCGAGTTGCGTTTCGCGATCCGCTGGAACCCCGGGCGCTCGGTCTATCACCGGCTCGGGCGCGCGCTCGGGATGTCGTTCGGACGGCTGTTCGCGCATCACGCCGTGCAAGGGAGCGTGCAGGTCGTCAATCCCAATGCCGACGCGCTGACCGGCCTGCCGGGCCGTGCCGAGGTCGTCAAGGCACTCGACGATGCGATCTCCGGCGCGCGGCGCAACGGCGCGCGGGTCGGCGTTCTGTTCATCGACCTCGACGGCTTCAAGGACGTCAACGACACCTTCGGCCACGCGGTCGGCGACGAGACGCTCATCGAAGCGGGTCGCCGGATGGGTGAAGCGCTGCGCCGCGGTGACTCGCTGGGTCGCTACGGCGGCGATGAGTTCGTGGCCGTGCTGGGCGTCGGTGAAGACGAGATCGAGATGGCCGAGGCCGCGCAGCGGTTCCTCGAGCGGGTGGTGATCTCGGTGGAAGAGGGCGACCTGCGCCTCACGGTGCGCACCAGCATCGGCGTTGCGGTCTTTCCCGATGACGGCTCCACGCAGGAGGAACTGCTGCGCCACGCCGACGAGGCGCTCTACGCCGCCAAGCAGCTCGGCGGTGGACGGGTGCGTTGGTATCGCGACGGTGTCGGCCGCGCGGTCAACGCCCGCCGCGAGTTCCGCGCCGGTTTGCGCAACGCCGATTTCGAGCGCGATTTCATGCTGTGCTTCCAGCCGATCGTCTCGACCCGGTCGCACCGCGTGGTCGGCGCCGAGGCGCTCGTGCGCTGGCGGCATCCCGAGCGCGGCTGGCTCGCACCGCGCTCGTTTCTGCACGGCGAAGGGAACGCGGCCAGCTCGTCGGCACTCGACGTGAAGGTGATTCGCGCGGTCGGTGACGTGCTGCGGGTCAACGGCGAGCGCCGCATCGACACCCGCATTCACGTCAACGTCTCGAGCTGGAGCGAAGAAGTCTGGCGAGAACTCGACGCCATCTTCGCCGAGATCCCCGACTCCGCGTCGCGGCTCGCGCTCGAGGTCCGCGAAGCGACGGCGTTGGCCGACGTCGACGCCGGCGGCAACTTTCTGCGCCGAGTCGGACGGTTGGGTGTTCCGGTCGGGATCGACGGCTTCGGGGCCGCGCACACCTCGCTCCAGGCGCTGGCGGCGCTCCCGCTGGATTTCATCAAGATCAACCCGCGCTCGATCCTCGGCGAGACGACCGGGAACCAGTGGACCCGGGTGGCCAGCGCTGCGGTGGCCGTCGCCAAGGGTCTCAACGTCCGGGCGATCGCCGAGGGCGTCGAGGACCGCGAGCAGGCGCAGTGGCTGATCGCCAACGGCGTCGAGGAGCTTCAGGGCTATCTGGTCGGCCAGCCGATGACCCCGCCCGACTTCGCCGATTGGCTCGGATCGGGCCACGCCCGAGCGGTGGGGGGCTGGTAACCCACTATCTGAGGATAGTGAGCGCCTTCCGAGGCAGGAGTGTGCGGCCGCACCCTTGACTTTTTCGGTGTGCAAGCTCCTGTTGCGGGAGACACCGCCCGATCCGGGGCCCTCGGCTACGCGGCCGACGTCTTCTCCGCGATCGCGGGCGCCTGCCGGCGCGACGTGCACTGGTTTCCGGACGGGGTTGGCCGCCGCGACGGCGGCGACGACGCCGACGACGTGAGCGCGGTCGCTCGCGAGCTCCAATTGCGCGCGGCATCGCTGCCGGCGCTGGTCGTGCGCAGCCGCAGCCGCGGCGCGCTCTTCCTGGTCCTCGGCCAGCACGGTGGCCCGCTCGCGGTCATCCGTCTCGAGAGTGCCGAACGCGGCTTTCGTCCGCCGCGGATCGCGCAAACGCGACGCTTTCTCGAAGAGCACGGCGGCGCGATCACGCACTGGGTCGTCGACGGCGGTGCGCCGTCGTGGAGCCGCAACAACACGACGGTCAGTTTCGTGATCGACGAGCGGTTGCGCCCCGCGCTGGTCGAAGCGTCCGGGGAGAACGAGTCGCCGCTGCACGCGCTCTACCGCCCGCGCGAAGGCTGCACACCGCCGCTGCTGATCGATACGGTGCGCGAGCTGGTGCGCGATCTCACCGAGCATCCCAGCGAACCGGCGGCGACGCGCTCGCTGCCGTTCGCGTTCGTGCGCCTCTCACGCCTCGCGGGTGCATCGACGCCGTATTATCTGGTCTCGGTCGAACCGGCGCGCCGACGCGGGACGATCCTACGCGCGATGTCGCGCTATCAGCTCAGTCGCCGCGAAGGCCAAGTGCTCGGCGAAGTGCTGCGCGGTCTCTCGAGCAGCGAGATCGGTGAGATGCTCTCGATCTCCGGCTCGACCGCGACCTTCCACCTCAAAGCGCTGCTGCGCAAGACCGGCTCACGCAATCGCACCGAATTGACGGCGCGCGTCTTGGGCTGGGACGGAGAGAGTTAGGCGCTCACGCGACCGCGAGCAGGTCGAGGCGTCCGTTTAGCCGCCACGCGGCCAGCGAGGTCGCGAGTACCGCGACGCCGATCGTCAGCGCGAGTGCCGTCACCGCCGCGTCGAGCACCGAGTGCAGCACCACGCCGACGACGACGGCGGCCGTTCCGACCGGGATGCTCGCTGCGAAGACGAACAGCATCCGCACGAACGCCGCCGGTGGGCTCGACGCCGTTGCGTTCGGAAGTGCGGCGAAGGTCAGGAGGCCGATCGCGCGCGAGATGATGCCGACCGCGAGTCCGGCGACGAAGAGTGCGGCCGCGGCACGCGGATGCCGCGAGGCCTCGAGAAACGCGAGCGAGCCGAAGAAGAGCGCAAGCCCGTCGCGCCAAAGGCCACCGAACGCCCAGGCCGAGAGGCGTGCCGCCGTCGTCACCTCGCCGAGCCAGAAGAGCGGACGCCGCAGGTCGCGCGCCAGACGCAGCGCACCGATCGATCCGAGCGTCAGCCACGGGAGCAGGATCGGCCCCAGCAACCCCCACAGGAACATCGGCCGCGCCCGCGCCATTTCGCCGAGCACGAAGCCTGCGATCGATGCCATCAGGACGACGAGCACCACGAGGCCCAGGCCGCCGCGCCAGGCGATGCGCTGATTGATCCACACGAACGCCGCCGCGCCGCGCGCCCAGCGCGGCAGCTTCCCGCTGACGGCGCCGACCCGCTGCGTCACCACAGAAAACGGCGCGCTCCGGTCCGAACGCGTGCGCGCGATCCCGTCGAGACGGGCGATCGAGACTGCGTAGAGTTCGGGCATCGAATCGCGCATCGCGCGAGCGAACAGCAGCGTCGTCAGGGCGACGAACGCGAGCGGCACCAGCAGCAACCACCAGGCGCGGGCGGTCGCGGCGCTCACCGCGTCCTGCGGGTGCCATGTCGGCAGCGGCCAGGGGATCGCGAAGGCGTGCAGCACCTCGCCGGCGGCGCCGACGAGTGCGAACGCGATCAGCACAATGCCGGCAACGGTCGATATGCCTCGCCAGGGTCCGCGGGCGACGGCGACGGGCAACACCAGGCTCAGCAAAGCCACGATCACGAGCAGGACCAGGCCGAGAAAGACGATGGCTTCCAACGGCGTCGTGCCGAACGGAATCAGGAACGCGACCGCATAGGCGCCCCGCACGAACAGCAGCGTCGCGCCGACGAGGACGGCGCGCGCTTGCAGATAGGCTGCGACGAGCGCGGGCGGCAACGTCGAACGCATGAAGAAGAGCGCCTCTGCACGCGAGGAGAACGCTCCGGCGATGTTGCGTAAGCGGTCCACGAGCGCAACCCCGAATCCAAACACCGTCAGCCAGAGATACGCATCGCGGAACCAGTTGACGAATCCGAGTGCGGGCTGGGATTCGCGCGGCGAGAACATGCGGCTCGCGACGAGCACGACGAGGGCCAGCACGGAACCAGCCCATAACAACGCGCGGGTGGGCTTGCGGCGCAGCTCGAGCACCGCGTTGACCAGGCGTCGCCGGTCGGCGTAGAACAGGACGCCGAGCGCGCTCACCGGCCGGTAATGTCCAGAAAGACGTCGTCGAGCGAGGCGCCGCGCGCGCGCAACGCATCGACGGTTTCGCTCGCGGCGACTCGGCCTTGGTCGAGGATCAGCATGCGATCCGCGAGCGACGCGGCGGTCTCGAGCTGATGGCTGCTGAGCAGTAACGCGTGACCCGCGGCGCGCAAATCGGCGATGATCCCACGCAGCTCGCGCTGGCCGAGCGGATCGAGCCCGATCATCGGCTCGTCGAGCAACAGCACGGGCGCCTCGCCGAGCACGGTCGCCGCGATCAGCGTCTTCTGACGCATCCCCTTCGAGAGCGCGTGACCGAGTGTGTCGCGTTCGGCACTCATCCCCAGCCGCTCCAGCAGTTCGCCGGCTTCCGCTTCCCAGCCCGGCGGCCGGCGCGTGAGGCCGGCGACGAAGGCGAGGTGCTCCCAGACGGTGAGCATCGGGTAGACGTCGGGCGTCTCGGGGATCAGCGCGATCGTCTGACCGCGCTCGGGTCCCAGCAGTCGGCCGTCCCAGGCGATCGTGCCGCGATCGGGTCGCAACAAGCCGGCCAGGCACAAAAACGTCGTCGATTTGCCGGCGCCGTTGGGGCCGACGACAGCGAGCGCGTCACCGCGCTCGACGGTCAGATCGATGCTCTCGATCGCAACCTTGTCGCCGAACCGCTTCGAGAGCCCACGCACCTCGAGCACGAGGACGCCCTTCGCTCAGACTCCGACCGACTCCGCCGCGTCGCGGTCGCGGAATTGCTTCCAGTAGAGCTGGGCGTAGGCGCCCTCACGTGCGAGCAGTTCTTCGTGCGCGCCATGCTCGACGATCTTGCCGTGCTCGACGACGAAGATGACGTCGGCGTGCAAGATCGTCGAGAGACGGTGCGCGATGACCAGGCTGGT
>JBEKAU010000107.1:0-7643 GCA_050015755.1 Vulcanimicrobiaceae bacterium
CGACGTTCTACTTCTCGGGTGAGGCCGCGCCACAGCTGGCCTCGCTCGCCGACCTCGGGCTCACCATCCGCATCATGGACGCGCCGATCGGCGCGGCCTCGGCACTCAAGATGTCGTTCGCCGGCATCAACAAAGGGATGACGCTGCTCGCGGCCGCGATGGTGCTCGGCGCGACCCGTGCCGGCGCGGCCGATGCGCTGCGCACCGAGCTCGCGGACCATCATCCGGCGATTCTCGAACGCATCGTCCGCGGCGTCCCCGACATGTTCCCGAAAGCGTATCGCTGGGCGCCGGAGATGGAAGAGATCGCGGAGTTCCTCGGCGAGGACGCCGCCGCGCGGCAGATCTTCGCAGGGCTGGCGGCACTCTGCCGACGCCTCGCCGCGGACCGCGCCGGCGACGGCGCGGAGATCGCGACGCTGCAGACCTTCGTCGATCGTGCCTCAGGGGTGAAGCAAACCCGGTGACTTCGCCAGCTCGAGGTTGTGCGCGATCTCGTCGAGGACCAGCCGCGGCTTGCCGCCGACGACCTGCTTGACCGCGCTGAGCGTGAACCCGATCGCCGTATGCATCGGCACGTGCGAGGGGATGGAGAGAGCGTACGAGTCGACGACCGCGTCGAGGACGACCGGGCCGCCGCGATGGGCCAGCGCTTCGCGGAGCGCATCCTCGACGTTGGCAGGATCCTCGAGCCGAATGCCCTTTGCTCCCATCGCTTGCGCAACCGCGGCGAAGTTCGGGTTGAGGAAATCCGTGCCGAACGGGGTGACGCCGGCTTCTTGCTGCTCGATGCGCACGAAGTCGAGCGACCCGTTGTTGAAGACGATGACGACGACCGGCAGCTTTCGCTCGACCAGCGTCAACATGTCGCCCAGGCCGAGCATCGTGAATCCGCCGTCGCCGCTCAAGGCGATCGTCTGGCGTCCGGGCGAGGCGAGCTGTGCTCCCATCGCGTTCGGAGCGGCGCTGGCCATCGACGCCCAGGTGAACGAGCCGAAGATGCTTCGCTTCGCGCTCGCACGGATATAACGCGCCGCCCAGATGCACGGCGTCCCGGTATCGACGCCGAAGAACGCGTCGTCAGCAGCGAGGCGGTCGAGCGTCGCGACCAGATATTCGGGACGAATGGGCCGCATCGAAGGTCCACGATCGACGTAGTCGGCGAGTGACTTCTCCCACTCTCGCGTCGTCTCGAGCGCGTGCTCGAGATGTTTGGTGGAGCGCTTCGCCGCGACGAGCGGCAATAGCGCCGCCACCGTGTCCTTGACGTTGCCGACCAATCCGAGATCGATCGCCGTGCGTCGGCCCAGATGCTTGGCCTCGCGATCGATTTGCACTTTCGTGACGCCCGTACCGGGCAGAAACTCCGAGAACGGGAAGTCGGTGCCGAGCAGCAGCACCAACTCCGCCTCGTGCAGAGCACGATACGCGCCGCCGAACCCGATCAGGCCGGTCATGCCGACGGCGTTCGGATTGGCGTACTCGACGTATTGCTTGCCGCGGAACGTGTAGCCGACGGGGGCCTGCAGCTTCTGCGCGAGCGCGACCACCTCGTCGTGTGCGTCGCGGCAACCGTCGCCGGCGAAAATCGTCACCCGCTCCACGCCCTCGATCATTGCCGCGAGGTCACGCAGATCGGCATCGGCGGGGCGCACGATCGGTTCCTTCGCGCGCACGATCGGATCGAGCGCGCCCGAAACCGGCTCGACCGCGACGTCGCCGGGCAGCGAGATGACGGTCGGGCCACGCTCGGCGATCGCGGTGCGCAGCGCGGTCTGCACGACGGCGCGGACCTGCTTGGGGTTCACGATCCGCCCGGTGTACAGCGACGCCGTTTGGAAGAAGTGATAGGGGTTCAGCTCTTCGAGGGCACTGGTGTCGATGATCCCCGACTCGACGTCGCCCGCGATCGCGATGATCGGCGCGCCTTCTTTCCGCGCATCGATCATCGCGTTGATGAGGTGGGTGACGCCGGGCCCCGCGGTTCCGCAGATGGCCACCGGATCACCGGTCAGGTATGCGTCGGCGACCGCGGCGAACCCGCCATACTCTTCGTGGCGCACGTGGATGAACTCGATCCCGCCGTTGCGACGCAGCGCGTCGATCGTCGGATTGAGGGCGTCACCGACGATCCCGTAGCACCGGCGCACCCCGGCGGCGTGCAGCAGCTCCCACAGTGCATCGGCTACGTTCTTGCTCATCGGACCCCACCTCCGCGCGTCATGCTAGCGTGCACGTTCCCGAAACGCGACCATGACGTGCGGGTTGCGACGAGCCGGCGAGCGGCCGCCCGCAGTCAGACGTGCCAGGTGGTGCCGTCGGCGAACGTCACGGCCTCGATCTCGACCGCACTCGGAGCGTCGTCGCGGTCGATGACCTTGGTGATCTCGGTGCCGGGCGAGAACGTCCCCTGCTCGACGAACGTCTGTTCGGATCTGCCGGCGTGCGCGGCGAAGGTCACCGAGGTCGCGGGCACCGTGCCGTTGTTGACGAACGCGATGTGCAGCAGGCCCCGGGCGTAGGGCGGGTTGAGACTGTTGGGGTACGCACCGCCGTCCGGATGCGTCTCGCTCCAGGACAAGAGGGCAACCGGCGCCGCAGTGGTTTGGGCGTTCGCGGGCAGCACGCTCGCGCCGGTCCCGAGGACGGCGGCAGCGAGGGACGCGACGAGAATTTTGCTTGTCATGGTGCCGTTGTAACAGCGGACCTGGAGAACCGTCGGAGGACGGCGGCCTTGCCGACCGTCTCCATCAGGTCTCCGGCTGGGTCTCTATACTCGAAGACATGGCGAACGAACCACAGGCCGCAGGTCACGCCGCGCGCGTCCTCGTCGTCGACGACGAGCGGCCGATCTGCGAGATGCTCGAACTCGGCCTCGCGAACCGCGGCTTCGACGTGCGCGCCGTCCCCGACGGCATCGCCGCCCTCGAGACGGTTCGCTCGTGGCGGCCGGACGCGATCCTGCTCGACATCATGCTGCCGAAGATCGACGGGATCAGCTTGCTCCCACGGCTGCGACGCTTGACCGAGGCCCCGATCCTGATGCTCAGCGCGAAGGGCGAGCTCGAGGACCGGGTCACCGGACTCGAACACGGCGCGGACGACTACATCAGCAAGCCGTTCGAGATGCCCGAGCTCGTCGCGCGGCTCCATGCCGCGGTGCGTCGGCCGCATTTGGAGCGCGTCGAGGTGATCATCTATGCCGACATCGAGGTCGAGCTGGAGACGCGCACGGTTCGCCGCGGCGGCGTGCTCATCGACTTCTCGGCGCTCGAGTACGCGCTGTTCCTGGTCTTCATACGCAATCCGCGTCGCGTCTTCACCCGCGAGCAGCTCCTCGATCTCGTCTGGGGCAGCGAGGCGGACGTCGGGCTGAACAGCGTCGACCGCTACGTCTCCTACGTGCGCGCGAAAGTGGACGAGGGCTTTCCGACGCGGCTCATCCACACGATTCGCAGCGTCGGCTACTCCCTGCACGATGACTGAACGCCCGCTGCGCTCGTTCGCAGCGCGTCTGACCGTCGCATACGTCACGGCCACGATCGCCGTCGCGCTGGTGATCGGCGGCATCTCGACGCTGATCACCTTCACGACATACGCCAGCGCGTCGAACGAGATCGTCACCGACGCGACGCGGACGCTCGAGCGCCGTCTGGCCTACGTCACGCGCCACCACATCCCGTTCGCCACGGCGGCGCCGCAGATGGTCGCCGATCTCGCGCGGCCCCGCATTCGGGTCAGCATCTACGACGCGCAGCATCGACTGATCGCCGGAGGGCCGGAAGCGTTCGCGAACCCGCTCGCCAACGCGGCCGCCTCGCTGATGAACCTGCAAACGGCCCACATCGCCGCGCCCGACGGTGGTCTGATCGTGATCCGCTCCGACCCCAAGCGGTTGGCGGACATGCTGGCCGCCTACTGGACGATCATGACGCCGGCGGTGCTGCTGGCGATCCTCGCCGCCTGGATCGTCGGCCGCTCGATCACCCGCGCGGCGCTGGCACCGCTCGCGCACATCGCCTCGGCGCTGCGCCGCTTCGCGGGGGGCGATCTGCACCCCGAGCCGATCGCGCCCAGCGGCGACGGCGAGATCGCGGAGATCGCGCACGCCTACAACGGCGCCGTCTACCAGCTCGCCTCGGCACTGGCCGAGCGCGACCGCAGTGAAGCGCAGATCCGGCAATTCATCGCCGACGCCGGCCACGAGCTGCGCACGCCCTTGACCGTCGTCATGGGCTATCTCGACATCCTGGACACCGACGGGGTCGACCCGGCGATGCGAACCCGGATCGTCGCCTCGATGCGTCAAGAGAGCCGCCGCATGCGCGCGCTGATCGAGAAGCTGATCTTCCTGGCGCGTCTCGAGCGCGGCGACCCGACCCATCGCGACGTCGTCGACGTCGGCGACGTGGTCGCGCGGGTCGTCGCGGCCTTCGAGCCGCTCGGCGCAGCCGAACGCATCGACGTCGACGGCGTCGCTCACGCGACCGTCGTCGCAGACGAAAGCGAGATCTTCGAGGCGCTGCGCAACCTCGTCGACAACGCGGTCAAGTACGCGCCCGACTCACGCGTCGGCATCGCTACGGCCAGGGAGGCGGGCGAGGTCGTCGTCGCCGTCAGCGATCGCGGGCCTGGCATGTCGGAGCAGGACCGGGCCCACGCCTTCGACCGCTTCTACCGCGGCGACCACGACGGGGTCGAGGGGTCGGGGCTGGGTCTGGCGATCGCGCGCCGCGCCGTCCAGCGTGCCAACGGCAGCATCGCCGTTCACAGCGCGCTCGGTGCCGGGACGACGTTCACGGTGCGTCTGCCGCGCGTCGGAGCGAACGACCCGTCCGAGGCCTAGTCATGGACGTGCGGGCGCGGGAATGATCGGCGATGCTCGCGCTCTCCACCATGAACGGCTCGTGCGGCTCCAGATGGACGGACGTGTAGAATGCCTCCCAATCGGTGAGCTTGGAGCCGGTGCTCTTGTACGGGAATGCCGCCCAGTTGGCTGCCGCGAGGCGCGCTGCTGGGTTGCCGATGCCAGGGTGGACATTGGAGTGGATGGCGGACGCGCAAACCCGCTCAGCCGCGAGGAACTTCTGGATGCATGGACGGCTCGCGTTCGCGGCGTCGTGCGCCATGATGTAGAGCGGGTCGGCCTGCTGATCCGGCGTGAGGTTCGGGACCATCGTCGTGTCTCAGTAGACCGCCGAATGGACGGGACAGAGAGCGACGGGCAATTTCTTTAGCATACTAGTCAAGTTCGACGTGTGGCGAACACGCGTGCCTGCGAGCGCTTTCACTATTTTCGATGCAAAAACGAAAGAGAGACGATGCCGAAGCGCCGTCTCTCTAATCGTCATCGAGCGTGATGCTGTCAACGCCCAATGTCATCCGTCTTCGGCCTGGATTAGCCGCGCAATGTTGCGGTGCCTACGCCGAAAAGCTCGCCATTTTCTCGCTCCGCACCGCCATTTTCCGAAATTCGCCAAAATTCGGCACTTTTTAGGCGCTTTTTTCGGGATTGAGTAGGCGCATGCGTCGCGGTAAAATAGTTGGACGCTCAGCCACGAGTGGCTGCGGCGACACACAGCGCGGAAATTGCCGCGCTTTTTTGCGTTTTGCGCGGACTGGAAATAAGTTGATGATTGGCTTTGGTCGGACCCTACGCAAGTACCTCAAGAGGACCTGTGACAGTTCGTCGCTCGTTCTTGACTTCAACCATGATCTCACACACCTCTGGATAACGTCGCGATGGGGCCTCACGCCTTGCTTTGACTTCCGGCTCGAAAAGGGACGGTTTTATGTTCGTATGCTACGCGATGGCGAGGCGACACTGCTCTGGACGATCTACCACCCTTCCGAAATACCGATGGTCACGAAGATCATTCTCGCGTGGATGGCGATTCGTCCAGGCAGGCACGACTATGGCGTGACCCGGGAATGACGGAGAGCTCGGCGGGGCGGGTGTGCCGCCGCTGCTACTTGCCGCGCCGCTCGCGCTTTGGTTTGGCGTCGAAGTGGGCGCGAAGGATGCGCTCAACGACGGCGGACGGGTTGAACGCGCGCCCCGCGCGCTGCTCGCGGCCCTGCTCTATCGCCTCGTCCTGCACCGCACGAATGAGGTCCACTTCGAGGCGCGCGCTGATGGTGGTTGGAGAATCAGCACGCCGGGAGAGGACTATGTCGCGATTCCGCTCGGCGGCGGCGCGGTGTGGATCGGGTCCGAACGTGAATATACCGACCAGACTGTACGGGGCTGGGCGACGGACCACGGCTTTCGTGCCGACACGACTCACCCAAACACGTTTTACCTGAAAGCGACGAAGCGCGCATTCATGCCGACGCTGACGCTCGACGGCATCGCGACCCTCATTGACCCGGGCGACCTACAGGTCGACATTAACTGGACAGAAAGTGCTCCGAAGCAGGTCGGCCTGTTTCTCTTGGATCAGCGGACGCACGCGGTCTACAAGCCCGTGGGAATGGACCTGCAAGGCGGGATCCACGATGAGACGTTCAAGCTGCCGCGAGCGGCGCTCCGTGATCGCATGTTGATGTTCTTCTTCGCGAGCCGCACCGACGTGGCCGCAGTGAGTGTCCCTTCACTGGCGCGTGAGGCGTATGCCATCCTGGCGGAACAACAGAAGCTCGCCCCGAGCGCAAAGGATCAACGCACGATGGCTGCACTGCACGTTCTGGACCCATCTATCCCCTAGCATTTGATCGCGACGGACCGCCGCTGGCTCACTCCGCTTCGTGCGAGTCTTGCCCCTGCAAGAGACGGATGATCTGCTCGTTTTGGCGGATCATGACGAAGTGCTGTTCCGTGAGCATCTTGAGTAGGTTGATCTGGACCTTATCTGCGGCGTCTGCGTTAAACGTCCCGACCGACCAGTAGTTAGACCATCCGCGCTCGCCGAGAATGCGTCGCAAGCTCTTGGCATTCATCGTCCTTAGCAACGCATCATCGGATTCGTCTAGGAGCAGTCCGTGCTCGCGCAGCTTTGCGTCGTCGGCGGCACGCTGCGAATCACCTTGCTGCTCGCGCCGCTGTGCCCGATCGTCTTTCTTGTCGAAGATGCCCATTCGCTTCGCCGTGCCTCCGTACAAAGGGGGTTGAAGAACTTCGCCGATGGCCTAGTTTGCGTGCGGCACCACCAGACCTGGCTCGGCGTGCAAAACCAGCAGGATGTGTGCACCCCACCTTGCCAAAGTCTATGTAGACTTTGGCAGCCGTGATTGGCAAAGCAGTGTGGGCGGGCTCGAGACGCAGCGTTCTTTGCGCTAGGAGCAACGCCGCGCTCCGTCCTGGGCGTCGAGTCACCCCCGACCCTCTTCGTTGCGTAGGCGCAAAGTCTCGCTGCTAGGATCGCAAACGCCGAGGTTCGTCCGGGACCGGCGTCGAGGCGGTTCGGCGTCCCGTCCTACGATGAGACGCCTCGGCCTGCACGGGAACTCGGTGCCGCCGTGATGCGCTGATGGGAGGGCGGGGGTGCCGGCAAGCGATTCCGTGCACGGAAACTCGGCGTCGTGAGTAAAGCACTGTCCGGTGCTATACGGCGATGGTCGGCTCAGCATGGATCCGTGCTGAGCAGCCCACTGACGAGCCGCCCCCACTTGCGCTGATGCATGTAGCGGAAGGGCAGCCAGCA
>JBEKAU010000108.1:0-7571 GCA_050015755.1 Vulcanimicrobiaceae bacterium
TAGATCACGACGTAGTAGACGTTCCCGCTCAGCGAGAGCCACGCGGTCAGCGGATTGACCAGGAAGAAGAGCATCGCGAACGCGACCGTCTGCGCGACGACCGCGAAGATGAGCGCGTCGCGCGCGCGGATCGCGCCGCGCGCGACCGGCCGCGTCTTGGTGCGGTTCATCAGCCGGTCGATGTCGCGGTCCCATCCGCAGTTGAAGGCGCCGGCCGAGGCGGCCGAGAGGCCGCCGCCGAGCAGCGTCCACAGCGTGAGCCACAGGCTCGGGACGCCGCGCTGCGCCATCAGCATCGCGGCATAGGTCGTGATGAGGAGCAAGTAGATGATGCGCGGCTTGGTCAGCTCGTAGTAGTCGCGCACGATCCCGCGCACGCCGCCGGCGGTGCCGGCAGCGCTCGCGACGCCGTCGACCCGGTCGAGGGTCGAGCTCATGGTAACGTCGCTCCGGCGGCGCCGGAACTCGTTTGCGACGAACGCACGCGCGTCATTTCGCGCACGCGCGCGGGCGCCGTGCCGTCGATGGCGGCGAACATCAACGCGCCGATAAAGGCCAAGAAGGTTGCGCTGGCGTTGGCGGCGTGCGCTTCGCGCAGCACCATCGGCAACTGCCAGGCGACGTTGGCGAACCCGAGCATCACCTGCAGCACGATCAGCGCATAGGCGAACAGCGTTGCGATGCGCACGCGCGTCGTCGTTCCGAGCGCGGCGACGTACGTTGCGAGCGTCGCGAAGAGGAACAGCGCGCCGGCGAGCAGCCGGTGCGTCATCTGCGCATGCTGGGCTGCACTGGCACCGATCGCCGAGCCGCCCTCGCACAGCGGCAACGTCGTGCAGGCCAAGCCGGCGCCACTCGAGCTGACGTAGGCGCCGGCGCACATGGTCGCGAGCACCAGCAGCGCGCACACCGTCAGCAAGCCGCCCAGGAACGAGTGACGGATCGCGATCCGCTGCGGCTGCACCGTCGCCAGGATCGCGAGCGCCGTGAGTCCGGCCAGCAGCAGCATCGCCGCGACCCAGTGCACGACGACCGACCACGGGCTGTTCGAGAGAAACACGGTCAGGCCGCCCAGGCACACTTGCAGGACGAAAACCCCGGCCACAAACCCGATCGCCGCGCGCAGGCCGGCGATGCGTTTGCGTTCACGCCACGCCAGGAACAGCGTCACCAGCACGACCCAGCCGACGACAAACGCAACCAGTCGGTGCGTCCACTCGAAGACGACCCCGCCCGCAAGCGAAGGGATCAACTGACCATGGCAGAGGGGCCAGTCGGGACAGGTCATCCCGGCGCCGTTGATACGGACCCAACTGCCCAGGACGGCAAGCGTGAACGCCAGAGCGGCGCCCGCCAACGAGAAGGCCCGGAACATCAGGTGGAGCGTACCGCGATCGACGTGCGGCCGAAACGACCTTGGTCCGGCAGCAGCCGCTGGTGATGCCGACGCTGCATCGGTTGCGACTTCCGTCGTAGGACCGGGGTATCCTCGCTACGGGCCGTCGAACGCTCGGTCCCGATGCGGCGAGTGTGTGCCGCACTCGTGCTGGCCGTCATGCTCGTCGGCTGCCGCGAGGTGCGGGTCAACCAGGTACGCAGCGGGACGACGGCGGTCGTCGGAGCGCCGGAAGTCGTCGTCGTGCGGGACAAGCGGTCGCTCGACGCCCTCGAGATCCCGGTGCCGGTCGATTTCCGCAAGGAGTTCGCCGTTGTGCTGCTGATGGGGCCGCACAAGGAGACCGGCTGGACCCAGATCGTCGAGTCGATCGCGGCCAACAGCGACCGGGTCCGGGTCGTCGCGTTCGAACGCGGCCCGCTGGCCGGCGGCGAACCGGCCCCGCACGAGTACCGGACCTTCACCATCTGGATCGTGCCGAACATCGTCTACCGGCCGGGCGGCCGCGTCGAAGTCGTCTCACCGTCCGGCGAAACGATCGCGCAGGCGACCCTGCACTGATGGAGCCGCGGATCGGTCTCGACGGCGAGGCCCTGCGGGCCAACGTCGGCGCCTTCGCTGCGCTCGGCGCGCCGGTGGCCGCGGTCGTGAAGGCCGACGGCTACGGTTGGGGTGCGCGCCGGCTGGCCCGCGAGCTCGACCCGGTCGTCGAGTCCTACATCGTGGCGGATCTCGATGAGTTGGCCGCACTGCGGCCGGCGACCGACAAGCCCGTCCGGTTGTTGGCCGACACGGCGGCGGGGCGGCTGGGCCAGGTCCTGGACCTGGGTGGGATCCCGGCCGTCTCGACGCGTGCCGCGCTCGCCGAGGCGATCGCGCGCGCCGGCGAGCGCGGCAGCCTGACCGTCCGCGTCGGCGTCGTCGACGGAGCGCTCTGGTCGGCGATCCCCGCCGCCGAGGTCGACGCCTTCGCACAGGCCTGCGCCGGGACGCCGCTGCGGGTGGAGCTGTGGACGCACGTCACGGCGCCCTCGCGTGCCCTCGCCGCGCAGAACGCCCTGACGGCGGCGCGCGAGGCGTTCGCCCGGGCCGGCGTCGCCGTCGTCGGCGTCGATCTGGCCAGCACCGCCTCGGCCGGTGCCGGCCGCGCGTTCGACCGGCTGCGGATCGGCGCCGGCTTGTTCGGCGCCCGGCTCGGTGCCCCGGTCGCGACCCGCTGCGCGCTGCGGGTGCGTGCGCCGCTCGTTCGCCGGTTGCCGGCCGGCTCGGTCGCCTGGGCGGGATACGGTGAGGTTCCGGTGCCGGCGGATCGTTCCGTGAGCGTGCTCCGTTGTGGATACGCGGATGGGTTGCCGATGACATTGGCGGGGACCGGGACGATCCTCGCCGTCGGGATGCAGTACACGACCCGCCTGGACACGCCAGGGGACGTCGAACTGCTGATCGGTCCGGATGACGACGTCGACGCGTTCGCGGCTCGCGCGGGTATCACTCCGCACGCACTCGTGGTAGGTTTGGCCAAGCAATGATGCTCGACGCGCTGACGCGCTTCGAAGGGACGATCACCCGCTTGGGGATCGTCTTGAGTCCCGACGGGACGCCCGATCAAGTCGAAGGGGTCCTCAATCCCGCCAGTGCCGTCGCCCGCGACGGCACGCTGCTGCTGTATCCGCGCGTCGTCGCGGCCGGCAACATCTCGCGGATCGGCCTCTACGCGGGCCACCGCTTCGCGGGCGACGATCTGCGCTTCGAGCGCTTGGGCTATGCGCTCGAGCCGACGATGCCGTACGAGAAGCGCTCGCTACCGGGCGGGATGGGCTGTGAGGATCCGCGCGTCACCTTCGTCCCGGTGCTCGACTCCTACGTGATGGTCTACACGGCCTACGGGCCCGACGGACCGCGCATCACGCTCGCGCTCTCCGAGGACGGCTACGCGTGGACGCGGCTGGGCCAGATGCGGTTTGCGCCCGGCTTGGCCCAGGGCGACGACAAGGACGGCGTGTTCTTTCCCGAGCCGGTCATCTCGCCGGCCGGCGTCACCTCACTGGCGATGTATCACCGGCCGATGCTGCGTGTCTCGGCGGTCGACGGACGCAGTTCGGTGGCGACGTTGCTCGCGCTCAAGCCCGAGGAGCGTGAGTGCGTACGGATCGGCTACATCCCGCTCGACGCGGTGCTGCGCGACCGGGCGAACCTGCTCGAGGTGCAGGAGAGCGCGCTCGTGCTGACGCCGGAGGAGCCCTGGTGCAGCATCAAGACCGGGGCCGGCACGCCGCCGGTGCGCATCGAAGAGGGCTGGTTCTCGCTCTACCACGGCGTGCAGGCGCTCGAGACGGCCGAGAATCGCTACGCGATGATTTACAGCGCCGGTTTCGTCGTGCACGATCTCGAGCGGCCGCACATCGTGCGCTACCATTCGGCGAACCCGGTCATGAGCCCCGAGGGCGTCGACGAACTGCACGGCATCGTGAGCAACGTCGTCTTCCCGACCGCGCTCGACGTGCGCGGAGAACGCAGCTTCGAGTTCTTCTACGGGATGGCTGACGCGCGCATCGGCCGCGCACGACTCGATCTCGCCCCGCCGTGTGGCGATACTACCTGATCGCAACGCTGCTGGTCTTCGGCATCGGCTCGGCGTTGATCGGCGTGCGGATCGCGACCGCGCCGGCACCGACCGCCGCACCCGACGACGCGCGCGCCCACAGTGCTCCGACCGAACCGCCGGGCTTGCCCGGCGGCGTGCGGCCGCGCGGCGAGCGGGCCACGCGGCCGTTCGTCGGCGAGGGCGGCTGGGTGCTCAGCGCGCTGCCGTCGTGCTTCACCCAGCAGTCGTCGATCGAAGGTTCGACGCAAGCGCTGTTCTTCGACGTCCCACCGGCGCGCGAGCGGATCGCGCCGGGCACGACGTTCGCTCGCGGATCGTGCACGGTCCACGTCGGCTTCGACGACGTGCAAGTCCAGCGCGGCACCGACCGGCTGCGCGTCCCGCCCTCGGCGCGACTCTACCGCACGCCGAAGGGCCTGGTCCTCGTGTACGAGCACGCCGGTAACACGGAAGTACGCCGCTACTGAGCGAAGCTTGCGGCAATGGCAAGGGATCGCGCGGAGCGCCGTTGAGCGCCGACGTCGAGAAGCTGGTCTTCGATTGGCGCGCCGCCGACGTGCGGCGCCACGCGGCGCCGACCGCGCAGGACGCGAACGCGCTCTTCGGTGTGCTCGAGTTGCTGCACATGCGCATCTTCGGCCAAGGTGAGCGGGGCATCACCGCCTTCACCAAGCTCATGCACGACCCCGACGACCGGGTGCGCGTCGATGCCGCCGCCGCGCTGCTGCCGTATCGCAAGGTCGAGGCCGAAGCGATCCTGCGCGAGGCCGCGAGCCGCTCGCTGACGGCGCGTTACGTTCTGGCGGAGTGGGGCAAAGGTGCGCCCAAGCCGTTGCCGCCGCCGATCGCGCTGCCCGAGGTCGACGACCGCATCGGCGACGTCCCGGTGCTGTTCCGGATTCGGCTCAGTGAGCCCGAGCGCACCCGGGCGCAGGTGACGCCCAAGACCGTCCACCGCTCGGGCGCGATCCCGTTGCCGGCCGCCCACGCGCTGGCGATCGCCCAAGCTGACGACGAGGACACCTGCTACCTGCTGTACCTCGACAGCGAGGGCTCCGTGCAGAGCGATGCCTCCTACGAGTCGGTCGACGCGGCGATGCGCCAAGCCGAGTACGAGTTCGGATTGCCGCCCGAAGAATGGATGGCGTCGTCCAGGGGAGCGAAGCAGCAGGTCGACGGCGAATAGGGACAGGTCATGGATTTGCGCGAGGAAGTCGCCAAGCGCCGCACGTTCGCTATCATTTCGCACCCCGACGCCGGCAAGACCACCCTCACCGAGAAGCTCCTCCTCTACGGCGGGGCGATCGTGACGGCCGGTCAGGTCGCCGCGCGGCGCCGGGCGCGGGCTGCCACGTCGGACTGGATGGAGCTCGAGCGGGAGCGTGGGATTTCGATCACCTCGACGGTCCTGCAGTTCCCCTACCACGGGCACACGATGAACTTGCTCGACACGCCCGGTCACCAAGATTTCGGCGAGGATACCTACCGCACGCTGCTCGCCGCCGACGCGGCGGTGATGCTGATCGACGCCGCCAAAGGCGTCGAGCCGCAGACCCGCAAGCTGTTCGCGATCTGCCGCGCGCGGCGCATCCCGCTCTTCACCTTCATCAACAAGATGGATCGGCCGGCGCGCGATCCGCTCGAGCTGCTCGACGAACTCGAGACGGTGCTCGGGATCGGGGCCTATCCGATGGTATGGCCGCTGGGGAACGGCGAGACGTTCCGCGGCGTGTACGACCGCGCCAGCGGCGCGTTGCACCTCTTCGAGCGTACCGAACACGGCGCCAAGCGCGCACCGGTGACGACCAGCTCGCCCAACGATCCCGCCGTCGCGGCGTTGGTCGACGAGCGCACGCACAAAGAATTCCTCGATCAGCTCGAGCTGCTCGAAGGCGCCGGCGCGGACTTCGACCACGCGGCGATGCTGCGCGGCGAGGTCACACCGGTGTTCTTCGGCAGTGCGGTGACGAACTTCGGCGTCGAGCTGTTCCTCGACGCGTTCGTCAAGATGGGACCGCCGCCGGCGGCGCGCGTCGACGTCGAGCAGCACGTCGTCGAGCCGACCGATGAGAAGTTCAGCGGCTTCGTCTTCAAGATCCAGGCCAATATGGATCCGCGCCATCGCGATCGGGTCGCGTTCCTTCGCGTGTGCAGCGGCAAGTTCGAGCGCGACATGACGGTGCGCAACGTGCGCAGCGGCAAGGACGTGCGGCTGACCCGCGCGATGAAACTGTTCGCTTCCGACCGAGAGTCGGTCGACGTCGCGTATGCCGGCGACGTCGTCGGGCTCGCCAACCCAGGCGTCTTCGCGATCGGCGACACGCTGGCCCAGGGCGAGGGCGTGCGCTTCGAACCGATCCCGGCCTTCGAGCCGGAACATTTCGCGATGGTGCGCAGTATCGATACGGCGAGCTACAAATCGTTCCAAAAAGGGATCGCGCAGCTGCGCGAGGAGGGGGCGATCCAGGTGTTCTACCCGTACGGGCAGACCCGGAGCGAACCGGTCCTCGCCGCCGTCGGCGCGCTCCAATTCGAAGTCGTCAAGTACCGCTTGGAGTCGGAATACAACGTGAAGACGGTCTTTCAGCCCCTGGCCTACACGACCGCGCGCCGCGTGCGCGGCGGCAACGCCGGCGCGGCGACGATGGGAAGCAGCGCGCGCCTGGTCGAGGATTGGGACGGCGATCCGGTCGCGCTCTTCGAGAGCGAGTGGAGCGTCAATCTCGTCGAACAGTGGAACCCCGGTATGCGCTTCGCACCGTTCGCAGCCAAGGAGCTCGCGCCGGAGGTGAGCGCGTGAGCATGCCATTGCCGCCCCCACCGCCGTCGCAGCCGCGTGTGACCGGTGCCACGACCACCACCGCGACCGCCGACGCGCGGCGACGCCGCAACGCGTGGCTGATCCCAGTGCTGCTCGTGCTGATCATCGTGCTGGTCGCGCGCTCGTGCGCGACGTATGAGAATCACAACGAGAAGTTGATGCGCGCGTTCACGACCGCGGTCCAGAACGACGACCTGGCGGAAGTGCAGAAGCTGGAGAACAGCGGCACCGCCGCCGACACGCCGCGCGCGCGGCTCGGTAAAGCGGCCGACACCTTTGCCCCCCTCGGCGCGGTGCAGAAGGTGAAGGAAGTTACGCCGGCGAGCGATGGGCCTCGCATTCACGAGTTCACCGTGACGTTCGCCAAGGCGACGGTTCACGAAAAAGTCGAGCTCGATCCCCAGGGCAAGATCTTCCACTTCAACTACGACGCACCCCAACCGAGGTCGTGACCGAGGAGCGGCTGGCGGTCGAATTCGACGACGTCCGCGCGGCGGGACAACGGCTGCGCGGCGTCGCGTCACGCACGCCGGTCATCACTGCGCGGACACTCGACGACCGGTTCGGCGGCCGCGCGTTCCTCAAAGCCGAGTCGCTGCAGCGGATCGGTGCGTTCAAATTTCGCGGCGCGTACAATACGATCGCGCAGTTCGACGAGGCGCAGCGCGCCGCCGGTGTCGTCGCGTTCTCCAGCGGCAACCATGCGCAGGGCGTCGCGCTGGCGGCGAAGCTGCTCGACGTTCCGGCGA
>JBEKAU010000109.1:0-13111 GCA_050015755.1 Vulcanimicrobiaceae bacterium
GCCCGCCTCGGCGGTCGCCCGGCCCAGGTAGGTCCAGCGGTTGCGCCGCTTGCCGGTCTCGGAGTCGCGGACGCTCTCGACCTGATAACGGTAGGCGCGGCCGGCGATCGTCTGGGTTACTTCATGGGCCACGTGTGGTAAGATGACTTCCTCGTCATGCACGATTTACCTACAACGAGACGGATCGGGGGCTCCGCGTCATGAGCGCGTCCCTGGCCGCGCGGCCGCCGGCTCGCATGGCCGCGCCCGCGCGCGCCGCCGAGCCGCCGCTGGCGATGATCACGCTGACGGTCATGCTCGGGCTGATCATGGCGATCATCGACACCTCGATCGTCAACGTCGCGCTCAACAACATGGCCGGCAACCTGGGGGCCTCGCTCGACGAAATCGGCTGGGTCGCGACCGGCTATATCCTCGCCAACGTCATCATCATGCCGCTCAACGGCTGGCTGACGGCGCGCTTCGGCCGCCGCAACTACTACGCGACGTGCCTGGTGGTGTTCACGGTCGCTTCGTTCATGTGCGGCACGGCGACGAGCGTCGGACAGCTGATCGTGTATCGCGTGATCCAGGGCTTCGGCGGCGGCGCGCTGCAGCCGACCGCGCAAGCGATCCTGTTCGAATCGTATCCACCGAACAAGCGCGCCGGCGCGATGGCGATCTTCGGCCTGGGCGCGATGGTCGGGCCGGCGATCGGACCGACACTGGGCGGCATCATCGTCGACAACTACAGCTGGCCGCTGATCTTCTTCATCAACATCCCGATCGGGATCGTCGCCTTCTTCATGACGTTGACCTACATCAAGGATCAGTCGTACGTCAAGCGCGACACCTCGCCGATCGACTTCATCGGCCTGGGCCTGCTGACCGCCGGCGTCGCCTCGGTGCAGTACGTGCTCGAACGCGGCCAGCGTGAGGACTGGTTCTCTTCGTCGACGATCAACATCCTGACCGTCGTCGCGGTGGTTGCGTTGACGCTGTTCGTCCTGCGCGAGTTGCGCGACCGCACGCCGCTGGTCGATCTGCGCGTCTTCAAATCGCGCGCCTTCAGCGCCGGCAGCGGTCTGGGCATCATCACCGGCTTCGGCCTGTACGGCACGGCGCTGATCTTGCCGCTGTTCTTCCAGAACGTCATGGGCTTCACCGCAACCGGCACCGGCCTCGCGCTCCTACCGGGTGCGATCGCGACCGCGATCAGCATGCCGATGGCATCGCGGCTCGTCGCCAAGGTCGACGGTCGCTGGCTGATCGCCAGTGGTCTGGTGATCTTTGCGATCGGCGCGTGGTGGATGGGCGGTCTCACGCAAGAGGCCGGCTATTGGGACGTGTTCTGGCCGCGCGCGGTGCAAGGCTTCGCGCTGGGGTTCTTGTTCGTGCCGCTCTCGACGGCAACGCTGGGCGAAGTCTCACGCGAGAAGATGGCCAACGCCACCGGTATCTACACGCTGGTGCGCCAGCTCGGCGGATCACTCGGCATCGCGATCCTGCAATTCTTGCAGACGCGTGACCAAGACAACGACTACGCCGTGCTCGCCTCCGGCGTCACCGCGGCCAACCCCAGCGTACAAAACTACCTGCAGACGCAACAGGGCAACGCGACTTCACTCTGGGGGATGGTGATGACGAACGCCACCGTCATCTCCTACGACCAAGTGCTGCGCCTGTGCGCCATCATCTTCATCCTCTCGATCCCACTGGTCCCACTGCTCAACTGGCGCAAAGCCGGCGGCACACCGGCCGAAGCCCCCGTCGCAGCGGAGTAGACTGCCGGTCATCGGTGTGCTACTGTGGTCACGTTTCAGACCGGCAGTTCCATCGGAACGCTCGGGGCGTCGCAGCAATGCGGCGCCTCGTTTCTTTTAGCGGCCGGCTGGGACCGCCGCGAGCTGCTCGCAGACCGCCGCCGTGACGTCAGCGGTGCGCGCTGTACCGCCGAGATCCGGTGTACGCACGCCGGCCGCGGTGACGGCTTCGATCGCGGCCATCAATGCGGCCGCGTGCTCGGGCTCGCCGAGATGGTCGAGCATCATGACGGCTGACCAGAACGCGCCGATCGGGTTGGCGACGCCTTTGCCGGTGATGTCGAATGCGGAGCCGTGGATCGGCTCGAACATCGAGGGGTAGCGGCGCTCGGGGTCGAGGTTCGCCGTCGGCGCGATGCCGAGGCTACCCGCGCACGCGGCGGCGAGGTCGCTGAGAATATCCGCGTGCAGGTTCGTCGCGACCACGACGTCGATGCTCTTCGGCTTCATGACCATGCGCGCGCTCATCGCGTCGACCAGCTCGCGTTCCATCGTGACATCGGGGAAATCGCGCGCGACGTCCGCGGCGACCTCATCCCAGAGCACCATGCCGTGGCGCTGCGCGTTCGACTTCGTCACCACGGTCAGCAGCTTGCGCGGCCGCGTGCGTGTCCGTGCCCACTTCGATCGGATGGCCGCGGTGCGCGCGCCCGCCCATTCCGGCGTACTCACCTTCGGTGTTCTCGCGCACGATGACCCAGTCGAGATCGCCCGTCTCGGCGCCGCGCAGCGGGCTCTGCAGTCCCGGCAGAATGCGGGTCGGCCGCACGTTCGCGTACTGGTCGAAGCCTTGGCAGATGGCCAGCCGTAAGCCCCAGAGCGTGATGTGGTCGGGCACGTCTTGGCTGCCGACCGCGCCGAAGTAGATCGCGTCGAACGGCCGCAGCCGCTCGACGCCGTCGGCCGGCATCATGACGCCGTGCCGCCGGTAGTAGTCCGAGCCCCAATCGAAGCGCTCGACCGCCAGCTTCAGCGCGGGATCGCGCCGCTGCAAAGCTTCGAGCACGGTGAGCCCGGCCTCGATGACTTCGGGCCCGATCCCGTCCCCGCCGATCGCTGCAATCCTATAGCTGCCCATAGGTCGCGGACTTTGCCGACCGGCGCCGAGAGCCCCTCGTCGCCGGCACGCTCCGCTACGGGCTCAGCAGCACGACCACGGGATCGGTGATGCCGGTCGAGATGTTCACCGTCGGGCTGCCGGTGTAGGGCGGCGCGTACTCGGTCACCGTAAAATTGCCCTCGTTCGCGACGAACAGGTTGCCCGCGTCGTCCAGGGTGACGGAACGCGGGGCGTTCACGCTGTTGGTGATGTTCGCGATCGGCGCGCCGGTGTACGGCGCCGCGTATTCGAGGACCGCGTTGCTGAATTCGCTGGCCACGAACACGTCCCCGTAGACATCCGCTGCGAGGCCGGCCGGAGCATCGAGGTCCTGGGAATTCGTCGCCGCCGAGCCCGAGTATGGCGGGGTGAACGCCGCCAGCGTGCTGTTGCCGTTGCTCAGGAACAACTCGCCCGACGACGCGATCGCCATCTGCTGGGGATCGTTCAGACCACCCGAGATCGTCGTCGGCGATCCGGTATACGGGCTGG
This sequence comes from Vulcanimicrobiaceae bacterium, assembly GCA_050015755.1. GTDB lineage: Bacteria > Vulcanimicrobiota > Vulcanimicrobiia > Vulcanimicrobiales > Vulcanimicrobiaceae > Vulcanimicrobium. The sequence goes on from JBEKAU010000109.1 coordinate 3,394, forward strand.
CGTATTCCTTGACGTTATTGCTGCCTTGGTTCATCACGAAGAGATTGCCCGCGCTGTTGACGACCAGGGCCGAGGGGGAGTTCAGATTCGCGGTGATCGTCGTCGTCGCGGCGCCGCTGTAGGGCGGCACATACTCCGTCACCGCGTTGTCGACGTTGTCGGCGATCATGAGGTCACCGCCACTCGTCATCGCGAGCGCGATCGGCGAGAAATTCGGATCGGCGCTCGAGATCGTCACGGCCGGCGCACCGGTGTAGGGAGGTGCGTACTCGGTCACGGTGCCGACCGTACCGTTGTTGTTGGCGACGAACAGGTCACCCGCGGCGTTCAACGCGAGCGCGTCCGGATTGCCGACGCCGTTCGAGACCGAGGTGTGCGCCCCGCTGTACGGCGGTGCGTAGACGCTCACCGTACTGCCGCCGTTGTTGGCCACGAACAAGGTCTGCAGATGGCTCGTCACGCTGAACGACGTCGTGCAGACAGCGCCGGAAACCGAGCACGTGCTATCCCCGTACGCGGCCGTCAGGGTGAAGATCTCGTTCTGACCGCTCGTCGTCGGCGGCGTGAGGATCAGGGTGTTCGGCGTCGTCGAGGCGGGGTTCGCGATCGCGAAACCGCTGCCGCTCGCCAGGGCCGCGGTGAACGTCGGCGCACCGGGACCGACGATGATGTTCCCGTCGGGGTCGAGCGCCTCGACGATGAACTTCTGGGCCGCCGCGCCCTGGAGCGTGAAGCCGACGCCCTGCGAGCCCTGCACGGCCTGCGTCTCGCCGGCCACCTTCAGCGCGGCCGGGATCCCCGAGAGCGTGAGGGTGATTGCGTTCGCCTCGCCCTCGGCGATCGTGAAATCGACCAGCTGGCCTTGCGAGAGCTCGTTGCCGGTCCCGCTCGCGCCGTCGTAGGTCGAGATGGCGGCGTTGTACGACCCCGGGCCGAGCGCGATCGAGAGCGTGCAGATCGTCGAGGCCAGCGTCGAGCTGCACCCATTCGAGGTCGGGGTCAGGCCGGCGGTCTCGTTCACCACGCTCGTGCCGCCGGGATCCGTCGTTATCGCGACCGCGATGCTCTGCGTTGCGGGCGAGACGTACCGCGGCGAACGGCGGCTGCTCGCCGCGGAACTCGTCGCCTTCGGTACCACGATCATGAAGCGCGCGGGTCCGCGCGTCGTTCCGGTGGGAGCGGCGGATCCCGGCGGGCCGGCGGGCAGGGCGCGGCCCCCACCCGCACAGCCGGCAGTCAGCGCCAGTGCGAGCATGAGCGGCACCATGGAGAACGAGCGGCCGATCGACAAAAGAACATCCCTACGACAAGAAGAGCGGAACCCGCGAGTTACCCAGCGACGCAAACCGACCTGCCCGCGCGACGATGCGAAGGTTAACTTTGTTCATTGCGTCGCGCGCTTCTTGGCGAATGCCACAGCTTGTTCTCCTCGACCGGGTCGGCGGCACACGCACGGCGAACCGGGCGCTCGAATGCGACGGCAGTCCGCGTGCGCATCGACGATTCTCGCGTTCGTGGTGACTCTGGGCGCGGCGTTGCCGTGTGCCGCCGCGGCGACGCAGACCACCGCGGTCGTCCCCGTTGCGCTCGGTGCCGGCGTCTCGTCCGATGCGCCGTTCGCGTCCGCGACCTATCTCGACGACCCGCATCGCACGGCCACGATCGGTGAGGTGTCGCGGGGAGCCCAGAGGACCGCCTTCGCCCCGTTTCCACCGGCGCGTCAGTCTGATCGCATCGTCGACGGGTGGTTTCGCTTTGCGTTGCGCGCCCCCGCACACGACGCTGCGAACTGGACGATCGTCGCAACGATGTCGGCCGACACCTTCGACGTCTACGCCCCGCGCGCGGACGGCACGTACGCCGTCCTGCACGAAGGGATGCTCGTTCCGTTTGCGGACCGTCCGGTGCCGATACCGGATCCTGCGGTGACCCTGACCGCGGACATGGTCAGCGGACGCCCCGTCTACATCTTCGTCGCGGCGAATCGCACGCTGTCCGTCGAGGGGAGCGTTTTCGACGTCGTCTCGACACCGCAGCTTCGCGCGGAATATCAGGAACAACGGGTCCGGGATATTTTCTTCGGCGGTCTCTTCTTTGCGATTCTGGTTTCGAATCTGTTCTTAGCGTTCTACCTGCGCGACCGGACGTTCATCGCGTACGTCTTCGCGATGGCGCTGCACGTGATTACCCAGTTCACGCAGGACGGCACGGCGTGGGCACTGTTCTGGCCGCACGCATCGCTGCCGTACGGCATCCCCTCGGTGATCGTCGAAGCGCTTTTCTTCGCGAGTCTTGCGGTCTTCTGGCGAATCTTTCTCGACCTGCCCAGACGGTTTCCCGGCGTACTGTTTGATCCTGACGGCGCTGATCGCCGCCGTCTGCGCCGCGCGCGACGGCTATCGGCCCGCGCGTTTTCTGATCGTCGCGCTGAGCGGGCTTCTGTTCTTCTGGGGCGTCGCCTACCCGATCGAATTCCTGAACGATGTGCCCGGTGGACTGCTGGGCAATCTGATCGAGAACGGAATTTACTACGGCGTCGCGTGGGACGCGCTCTTCCTCACCTTCGCGCTCGCCGATCGCATCGAGACGGCGAAGCGCGCGATGCTCGCGGCGCAAGCGGAGACGGTCGCGCGGCTCCGCGAGCGCGATACCGCGGTGAGCCGGTTCCTCCCGCGCGCCTTCTTGGAGCACCTCGGCCGCGCAAGCGTGGTCGACCTGCAACTCGGCGATCACGTCGAGCGCGAGATGACGATTCTGTTTTCCGACATCCGTTCGTTCACGACGCTCTCGGAGTCGATGTCGCCCGGCCAGACCTTCCGTTTCCTCAACGTGTACCTGCGGCGGGTGGGCCCGATCATTCGCGAACACGGCGGCTTCATCGACAAGTACATCGGCGATGCCCTGATGGGGCTCTTCCCCGAAGCGCCTCACACAGCCGTCGACGCGGCAATCGCCATGCAGCGCAGCGTCAATGAATACAACGGCGAGCGCGCCGCGGAGGGCCATCCGGCGATCGCGATCGGCGTTGGACTCCACCGCGGGATGCTCATGCTCGGAGCGATCGGCGAGAGCGAGCGCATCGAAACGACCGTCATCGCCGACGCGGTCAACGTCGCCGCCCGGACCGAGAGCCTCACCAAACAATTCCGCGCGCCGGTCCTCGCGACGGAAACGGTCGTCGACGCGCTCGCGCGCCCACACGCGTATCACCTGCGACCACTCGGCGAGGTCGTCGTCTACGGCACGTCGCGCGGCATCCGGATGTTCGAGATCTTCGACGGCGACCCACCGGCGCTGCTGCTCGACAAAACGCGAACACTCGACGACTTCACCGCCGGCGTCGATGCCTTCACCGCGGGTGACTTCGTCGGCGCGCTCGAGCGGTTCACGCGCGTGCTCGCCGTCGCTCCGGACGATCCGACCGCCGCCTATTTCGCCGAGCAGTCGCGCTTGCTCGCCACCACCGCCCCCACTGCCGCCTGGGACGGCCGCATCCGCATGGAACTCAAGTAACGATCCGCGAGCCGCGGCGCGGGCAGACGGCGGCTAGGCCGCCGATTTCTTGCGTTTCGGCTTGGCGGCGGCGCCGTCGGCGGACTTCTTCTTCGCGGCGGCGGGCGCTTTCGCGGCCGACTTCTTGGCGGGCGCGGCGGCTTGTGCGGCGCGGGCGACCTTCGGCTCTTTGCCCTTGCCCTTGGATTGCGACTGCTCGAGCGAGCGCTGCAGCATGTCCATCAGGTTGACCACGGTGGTCGCGGCGGGGCGATGGACTTCCTCGACCTCGACCGCTTCACCGTTGGCGCGCGCTTCGATCATCGCCAGCACGGCCTCTTTGTAGTTGTCGTGGAACTCCGCGGGATCGAACTGGTCGACGCTCATCGTGTCGATCAGCATCTGCGCGACCTTCTTCTCAGCCGGCGCCACGTGTTCGGTGGCCGGCGGGAAATCGAAGCTGCCCGCTTGGACCAGCTCGTCGGCGAAGTGCATCAGCTCGAGCACGAGCGCATCGCCGTTCGGCTTGACGGCGGCCAGGTGCTCGCGCGAGCGGATGACGACGGTCGCGATCGCGACCTTGCCCGACTCGGTCAGCGCGTCGCGCAGCAGCGCGTAGGCGTGGCGACCCTTCTTCTCGGGTTCGAGGAAGTAGGGCGTATCGAAGAACACCGGGTTGATCTGATCGAGCGCGACGAATTGCTGGATCTGCACCGACTGCGTCGCCTCGGGGCGCACTGACTTGAGGTCGTCCTCGGTGATGATGACGTAGCGGCCCTTCTCGTACTCGTAGCCGCGCACGAGGTCGGCGTACTCGACCTTCTCGTTGCAGACGCTGCAGTGCCGCTCGTTATAGATACGCCCGTCGTCCTCTTTGTGCAAGAAATTGAAGCGGATCTCGTCGGTACGGACAGCCGTGTAGAGCTTGACCGGGATGGTGACGAGTCCGAAATTGATGGCACCGGACCAGATCGCGTGTGGCATACGACGTCTATTCCCAAAGCGAGCGAGCGCGTTGCAGGGCCTTTTCGAGCGGCTGGGCCTTCCAGCCCTCGTTTTTCCACGGATCGCCGCTCGCGGCGAGCAGTTTCGGCACGGTGGCGATCGTCCAGCGCCGCATCTCGGCCGTCGTCTCCTTGGATCGCTTGCGGCGCATCGCCTCGACCTCGTCCCACACCAGCGGCATCGAGACCGGTGCGCCGTCGCGCGGCCGCACGCTGTAGGGCGCGACATAGGTCTTGCCCTTGCCGACCTGAACCCAGTCCAAATAGACCAGGTCCTCGGGCCGCTTCTTGATCGTCCGCTCGAGGGTCGTGTCGTCCGGGAGCACGGCCTGCACACGCCGGGCCACCAACTCGGCGAGGCCTTTGGCATGCTCGTAGTCGTACTGCGGCGCGAGCGGCAAGACCACGTGCAGCCCCATCCCGCCAGTCGTCTTGACCAAAGGATGCAAGCCGATCGCATCGAGCTCATCGCGGAACGCGAGCGCGACCTTCGCCAGCCGCGCGAGCGGACACCGTTCGCCGGGATCGAGGTCGAACAGCACGAGATCGGGCCGATCGAGCTCGGGTTCGCGCGAGGTCCACACGTGCAGCGCGATCGCAGCCAGGTTCGCGACCCAGACCAGCGTCGCTTCGTCCTCGCAGACGACGAACGTGACCTTGCGCTTCTCGCCGGTACTGGGCTCGGTCTCGACCCGATGCACCCAGTCGGGCGTGAACTTCGGCATCTGCTTCTCCCAGAACGCGCGGGTCGCGTCGATGCCGTCCGGGTAGCGCTCCATCGTCAGCGGCGCACCCTGCAGGTAGGGCAAGATCGCCGGCGCGACCGCGCGATAATACTGCACCAGATCGCCCTTGGTGTAGCCGTCACGCGGGAAGAGCACCTTGTCCTGATTACTGAGCGCGACCGGGTGACCGTCGATCGTGACGCTCTGCGCCGCTGCTTTGGGCATCAGGCGTCGGGGTCGGCGTGCTGCTCGCGCTCGCGCACGACGTCCTTGGGGTCCTTGTCGCTGCGCAGCGCGATGAACGCCGGCTGGCGCAGGATGCCCTCGCGCGTCCACTCGGCGAACACGACCTCGCACACGAGTTGCGGACGCACCCAGTGCGCCGGCGTGTTCGTCTTGGGCGCGTCGACGAACGGTGAGGTCTTGCGTTCGAGCGCGTCCAGCCGTTTGGCGATGTCGGTCAGGCGCGCCTCGTCGAAGCCGGTGCCGACGTGGCCGGCGTAGCGCAGCGCGTCCTTCTCGTAGTAGCCCAGCAGCAGCGCGCCGAACTTCTTGCGGCTGCCGCGCGGCTCGGTCCAGCCGCCGATGACGAATTCCTGGCGCCGTCGGACCTTGATCTTCACCCACTCGCGTGAGCGCACCGAACGGTACGGCGAGGTACGCACCTTGCCGACGATCCCTTCGAGTCCGCGCTGCGTCGCAAACGCGTAGAGTTTCTTCCCGCTCCCGATCAGGTGCTTGGAGTAGAGGACGTTGCGCTCGGGAACGATCAGCTCTTCGAGCCGGCGCTTGCGTTCTTCGAGCGGCTGCTCGCGCAGATCGCGCCCGTCGGCGTACAGCAGGTCGAAGACGACGTAGGTGACGACGGTCGTCTTCTTGGCCAGACCTTTGACCGGCTTCTCGCGTGCCTGCAGCGCCTGGAAATCGGGCTTACCGTTCGCGTCGAGCACGCACAGCTCGCCGTCGACGACGATCGGCAGCGACCGGAACGCGTGCGGCAGGTCGCGCATCTCGCGGAACTGCTCGTTGAAGTCCTTGCCGGTGCGCGAGGTCAGCGTCACCGCGTCCTTCTCGATCGTGCCGATCGCGCGATAGCCGTCCCACTTCAGCTCGAACAGCCAGCGGTCGTCGTCGAACGGCTCGTCGACGAGCGTGGTCAGCATCGGCGCGATGTCGTGCGGCAACGGATCCTTCCGGACCTTCGCGCGCTCAGCCGCTTTGCGCACCAACGTACCGTCGGCGGACGCGGCGCGATTGCTCTGCCAGATCGGCGCGTCCTTGCGCGCGGCCTGCAGCTGCGCGAGCGTCTTGCCGGTCTTGACGCTCTCGGCGTGGTCCTCGATCGTCCACGCCGGATCTTCGTACTGGTCGTGATCTTTGAAGAGCAGCCACGGTTCGCCGTGCTCGCCGGCGCGCGGCTTGATCTTGACCAGCGTGAAGAGTCCCTTGAGCTTCTTGCCGTTGAGGACGAACTTGAGTTTGCCCTTCGCGATCTCGGCCGCGGGATCGGTGCCTTCGGCGAGCGCGTAGGTGCCGTCGTCCCAGACGATGACCTCGCCGGCGCCGTAGTTGCCGGCCGGGATCACTCCTTCGAACGTGCGGTAGTCCATCGGGTGATCCTCGGTCTTCATCGCCAGCCGCTTCTCGAGCGGGACCATCGTCGGGCCTTTGGCGACGGCCCACGACGGCATCACGCCATCGGCTTCGAGCCGGAAATCCCAGTGCAGCCGGGTTGCGCGGTGCTCTTGCACGACGAAGCGGAGCTGCTTGGTAGCGCTCCGCGTTCGCCCGCCGCGCGGTTCGGGCGTGACCGAGAAGTCGCGCTTGCGATCGTACTCGGCCAGTGGTGTGTGCGTCTTCGTCTTCGTCGCGATCGGCTGCGTCCTCCGGCGCGCAGCCGGTCCCGGCCTACCGCTCGCGCTCGACGGCGTCGCGCGTCTTCCGCGCGCTCTCGTCGAGGTTCGCCTTGACCTCGTGGCCCAACTCCTTGGCGTGCGAGGCGACGCGGTCGCCGACCGACATCTGGTCGCCGGCCACCGTCCGTTTCGCGCGTTCACCGGTCGCCATCGTCCGCTGTTTGGCCTCGTCGATCGCGTCGCGCGTGTCGGCCTTCACCGTTTCGATGCGCTCGTTGCGTTCGTCGCGTTCCATTACTTCGCTCCTCCGTTGGACGTGCTCGCGGACCCGCTGTTCGCCGCCCCGCCCGCCGCCGGCGCCGGTGCCGTCACCGTCGTCGTGCTGCTGGTGCGCGTCGACATGTTCCACGGCTGCCAGACGAAGAGGCCGATCAGCGCCACGACCACGATCACCGCGATCAGGCTGAAGGTCGCCATCGCTTGTCCGTTATCGCGCTCGACCAGGGTGTTGCGTCGTTCCATATCGTCTCCTCGGGCGGGGCCCGCAAGCTGCGGGTGTTCGTCTACCCAGCCGAGACGCCACGTAACGCACGAGGCAAGCGGGTGCTGCCCTCAAACGTGCAGGTTGGCCCGCATGACGTCCCAGTACCAGCACCCCCACAGGCCCACGCCGACGCTCCAGACGATCGCCGCCTGGCCGACCCGCCACAGCCAGCTGGCGCTCTCCCGCACGCCGAGCGCCATCAAGACGATCAGGAACGGCTCGAAGTCGAGCGCATGGCGCATGCCGAACTGCGAGCCGCCGTTGGCGTAGTACAGCAGCGAGGGTGCGGCGACGAGCGCCGTCGCGATCCACAGGCTCCAGACCAGTTGGCGCGGCGCCCGCGCCGCGAAGGCGAGCACGAGCGCGGGGCTGGTGAACCACAGCGCGGTGCCGGGGAGCGCGAATTCGAGCCAATGGCCGCCGGCGTGCCAGATCGGCGGCTGGATCAGGAAGGACCAGAGCTCGACCGGGACGTTCTCGAAGCCGAACGGCGAGCCGGTCGGCGCGCCCATGAACGGGTCTTGATGGTAGAAGACGGTGTGGCCCGCGTCCCACGGCACGTGCCAGCGCAGCTGGTTGTACACGATCCACGCCAGGAAGAACGGCACCAACGTCAGCGCGCACGCGAGAGCGCTGCGCCCGCGCCGCTCGCGCTCGGCAAAACCGTTCGCGCACCACCACAGCACGACCGGCACCGCCATCACCAGCGTGAAGCGCGAACCGAGCGCGAGCGCGAACCACAGACCGACGAGCCAGCCACGCCGCTGCCCGGCCAGTTCCGCGAGCGCCAACAGCGTAAACGCAACCGCGCACGTCTGCGCGATGAACCACACGTCGCCGAGCATCGAGCACCACAACAGATCGGTGCCCGCCAGCAAGAACGCGACCAGCCACAGCGTGCGCGGGGTCGAGATCTCGAGCCGCTCCAAGAGCCGCCACGCCGCCGCGACGGCAACGCCGCACATCAGACACGCAACGAGCGTTTCATTGGCAGCCAGCCCGAAGATCGCGACCAGCGGCAGCATCAAGAGCCCCGGCACCGGATCGTTGACGATGTAACGGTGACCCTCGAACGCGACCGCGTCGATCATCGGCCCCGGCCACGTCGCATCGATCCACAGGTGACCGTGCAGCAGTGCGTCGGCGAAGAGCACGTAGTTGTCGTACGGCGTCGAGCGCCCGTGCGCGAACAGAAGGGCGACGATGGCGGCGGCCAACCCGGCCAGTAACGCGTTCACGGTACCACCTCGTAGAACAGCTCTTGTCCGGACGTTCCGAGCAGGCGCGTGCGCAAGCCTGGTAGATCGGGATCGCTCAGGGCGACGATGACGACCTGGCGGTCGTGCATCCAGCTGCGGTATTCGTGCAGATGTTCCTCGGGGAGCGCGCACAGCAGAACGCGGTTGCCGAAGCGGTGCTCGACGTAGTCGCGGTAGGCCAGCGGGGTCGCGAAGTTCCAGGGGGCGACGATCAGCGCATCGTCGTGCGTGCTCGCCACCACCCGCGCCCCCAACTCTGCCGCCTTGCGATCGGTGCGCGCCGCCCAGATATCGCCGGAAGCGAGCCCGTCGTGCACCAGGCCGAGCGCGAGCAGCCCGGCGATCACGAAGCGCGCCAGCTCCGGCAAATCGCGGCCGAACGCGCGCGCGGTGCGATCGGCTACCACCGCCAGGCCCAGCGCGGTCAACGCGTAGAGCCCGAGCACGTAGCGCTCGGGGTCGGCTTCCGCCTGGTACGATGCGCCGAACAGCGCCGGGGCCACCGTCGCGACGACCAGTCCGATGCCGATCAGCGGAAAGTCGGCCAGCACGAAGCATACGCCGATCACCGCGGCGGCGAAGAGTCCCATCGGTTCCGCGCGCAGCAGATCCTCGCCGTAGCGGTCGTAGGCATTGGCGAACTCATCGGGCGAGACGATCCGGCTCAGCGTGTACTCCGGCTTCCACTCACCTCCCGTCACCAGCGAGCGAAAGCCGTGCACGGTGCGCGGATCGTGATCGTCCCAGAACGGGCGACCCGGCGGAACGCCTAGCGCCAGCGTCGGGTCGAGCCCATGGCGCACGACGTAGGCGCTGCGCAGCGGCAGATACGCATAGA
>JBEKAU010000110.1:0-7459 GCA_050015755.1 Vulcanimicrobiaceae bacterium
TCGTCGAGGACGAGCAGCGCCGGCTCGTGCAATGCGGCACACGCGATCTGCACCTTCTGCTGGTTGCCCTTCGAGAGCTCGCCGCAGGGCCGATTCGCGTACTCGGTCAGGCCGAGCCGCTCGATCCACGCGTCGGCGCGACGGACGTCGTTCGGCGGCCTCACCCCGTGCAGCCGGCCGAAATAGGCGATTTGCTCGCGTACCTTGAGCTTTCCGTACAGGCCCCGCTCTTCGGGGAGGTACCCGAACTGCCGCCGCACGCGCAGGTCGACCGGTGCGTCATCCCAGCGCACGCTGCCGCGGTCGGGGACGAGGATGCCCAGGATCATGCGCATCGTCGTCGTCTTGCCGGCGCCGTTGGGGCCGAGCAAACCGAACGTCATCCCGGCAGGAACGCTGAAGGAGATGTCGCGGACGGCGGCGACCGAGCCGAACGACCGCGCGACGTCGGAGAGGACCAGGCTACCCACGGGGCGATTCTCCTTGCTTCGGAGGAGCAGACCGTGTTATCGATCGATCTACGCAACCGGGTCAGCTTTGTTACGGGTGCAGCACGCGGGATTGGGCGCGCGTGCGCGGAGGCCCTCGCGCAGGCGGGCGCGCAGATTGCCGTCGTCGATCTCGACGCCGGCGCGGCACAGGAGACGGCTGCGGCGATCGCGGCCGCATACGGCGTGCGCGCGTCCGGCTATGCCTGCGACGTCGGCGACCCCGATGCGGTGCGCTCGGTGGTCGATCGGGCTGCCACGGAGTTCGGCGGACTCGACCACTTGGTGAACAACGCCGGGATCCAGTTCATCTCGGCGATCGCGGATTTCCCCGTCGAGAAGTGGCAGAACGTACGCGCGATCGATCTCGACAGCCTCTTTTACGCGACCAAGGCCGCCTGGCCGCATTTCGTCGCCCGCGGCGGCGGCCGAATCGTCAACGTCGCGAGCGTGCACGGTCTCGTCGCCTCTCCCTATAAGTCGGCGTACGTCGCGGCCAAGCACGGCGTCGTCGGCTTCACCCGAGCGACCGCGGTCGAGGGCGCGCCGGTCAACATCACCGCCAACGCGATCTGCCCCGGGGCGGTGATGACCGACCTCGTGCGCGGACAAGCGGCGGACCTGGTGCGGTCGTACGGCGGCAATATCAGCGAAGAGGAGGCGCTCGAGCGGGCGTTCCTCGAGGCGATGCCCTCACGGCGCTTCATCGAGCCCTCGGAGGTCGGCGCGTTGTGCGCGTTCCTGTGCAGCGATTATGCGATCTCGATCACCGGCGCGCCGGTCGCGATCGACGGCGGCTGGTCCGCGCATTGACGCGCGCGTTTCGCGCGTGCTACAGTACCACTCCACCGGTGCGCGATCGTGCGTGCCGGCGCAAGAAAGGAGAAGACGCAATGAATCGAGTTTCGACGATCGGTTTCACGACGCACCGCACGCAGCGCGACGGTTCGCGTCTTCCCATTGCACTGATGGAGGTTGACTCGGAATGATCTGAACGCTCGGCGTTCCGATGTTTCTCGACAACCTCCGTCCTCGACGGAGGTTTTTTCGTGTTGTTCACCCCGATGGTGTTGTCCGTGCTCGTCGCGGAACGGCATCGCACGGTCGCGCGCGAACGTGGTGCCCTACGGGGGCGCGGTGGCCGATCGCCGAACGCTCCCGCGTGGGGATTTTGGTGACCGGCCACCCGCTCGCGCCGACCGTCCTTCCCCTCGTCTTCACCGTCGGCATGATCGTCGCGCTGGGGATCCTCAACGCGATCTTGGCGGCCGTGCTGCACGACCGGGTCGCGCTCTGGTACGCGGCCGCGATGCTGGCGTTTGCAACCTACGATCTCGCGCGGTTGCCGCTGCCCGGCGTGCCGCCGATGCTCGCACTCGCGGCACCGGCAGCCTTCGTGCTGTATCTCGGGCTGATCACGGTCTTCGCGCGCACGTTGCTCGACCTGCCGCGCGTCGCGCCGATCGGCTGGCGAATCGTGCTCGTCCTCTATGCGGCGGTCGTGCTCAGCCGTCTCGCGTACGCGATCGCGCCTCATGCGCTCGCGCATGCGGGTCTCTTCGACGCGCTCGATCCGCTGGTCACCACCGCGTTCTTGCTGGCCGTGTTCGGCACCAATCTCGCCGCCTGGCAGCACGGGAATGCGCTCGCGCGCTGGTCGAGTGTCGCCTTCGCCGGGGTCGTGGTCGGTTTTGCCCTCGGCCTCTCCGGGACGTACGGGGTGATCGCGCGCACGCCGCTGAGCGATCTGGCGGTCGGGTTCGGCGTCGCGTGGGAGGCGATCTTCCTCTCGGTCGCGCTCGCATATCGCATCCGCGATCTGCGGGATCGGGCGGCCAGTCTGGAAGGCGAGCGCGACGCGTACGCGGCCGCGGCGCTGCACGACCCGTTGACCGGCATCGCGAATCGCCGGGCATTCGAGCAGCGGTTCGACCAAGAATGGCGGCGCGCGGCGCGCACGCGCACCCCGCTGGCGCTCGCGATCATCGACATCGACGAGTTCAAGACCTACAACGATGCCTTCGGCCACCCGCAGGGCGACCGCGTGCTGGTCCGCGTCGCGCACACGATCGCCGAGACGCTGCGGCGCTCGGAGGACTTCGTGGCGCGCTACGGCGGCGAAGAGTTCGTCGTGCTGCTCCCGGGGGCCAAGCGTGAGGATGCGGCGCGGGTGCTCGACGGTGTCCGCATGGCCGTGCGGGGCCTCGGGATCGGGCACCCGACCACGGGCGCGGAGATCGTCACGATCAGCGCGGGCGTTGCGAGTCTGGTCCCGCGCAGCGAGGCGCGCTCGAGGTCGCTGCTCGCCGCGGCCGATCGTGCACTCTACGCGGCCAAGCGTGAGGGGCGCGATCGGATCGCACTGGCGCGCTTCGGCTCGCGCGCGTCAGTGAACGCTGCGGGTGTGCGGGACCGCTAAGGACAGGAGCATCGCGAGGGCTTCGCTGCGGCGGCCTTCGCGCGGGTAGACGAGCCCGACGTGACGGGTCACGGGCCCCTCGGTGCTTGCGATCCGCACGTGTACGATCGTGGTGTGCGCGTGCTGGTCCATGCTGCGGGGCACGACCGCCAGGCCGATGCCTGCCGCGACGGCGCCTTCCATGGTGCACAGGTCGTCCGCTTCCAAGACGATTCTGGGCCGGAAACCCGCATTGGCACACAGACGAATGAAGCGGCTCGGACTCACCGAGCTCTCGGTGAGCGTGATGAAGCCGCGGTCGCGCACCGAGGCGAGCTCGACCTGCTCGCGGCGCGCGAGCGCGTCGTCCGCCGGCACCGCCAGCAGCAGCGGGTCGTTGAACAGCGGGACGGCGATCAACTCGGGGTTTTCCGGCAGCGTCGAGACGAACGCGGCGTCGAGTTCGCCCGCGATGAGTGCGTCGACGAGCGCGTGCGTCGATCCCTGGCGCAGTTGCACGTGCATCCCGGGCTCGCGTCGCAAGAGCGCCGCGATGTATCCGGGGACGACGGAAAATCCGAGCGACGAGGTGTGCCCCAGCTTTAGCGTCCTGCGTTCCCAGCCGGCGGCCGCTCGTGTTGCGTGCACGGCTTCCGCGTGCGAACGCACGATGAACTGTGCGTGCTCGGCGAGCACCCGACCGGCAGGGAGCAAGCGCACTCTTCGCCCCTCGCGTTCGACCAGCGCGATGCCCAAATCGATTTCCAGCGCACGCACCGCGCGTTGGATCGATGAGATGCTCATGCCGAGCTCTTCCGCCGCGTGACCCATGTGTTCGGTTTGAGCGAAGGCGAGAAAGATCTCGATCGCGCGCCAGCCGAGTCGCTCCGTCGCGTCCGCGACTCCCCGACCGTTGCGAAGCATGCAACGATTTGGGCTGGCGTTTGCGCTGGTTCCTTCCGCGCGCGAAAGATACTGTAGAGATCCGCGCACGGATCGCGCGAACATTTCTTGTCCGCGAGCGCGGACTCCGCAGGAGTAGAGCGTTGAGGAAGTCCTCCATCTGCATCGTCGTCGGCGTTTTCGCGACGTCGCTCGCCGGTTGTTCGCAAACGAGCACGACGCCGATACCGCAGCACACGACGGGACCCACGGTGTCGGCATATTCATGCTATAACGCGGCCGCGTCGACCGGCAAAACCTGGTACGTCAGTGCGTCGGCGGCCTCCGGAGGAACCGGAACGAAGACCGCCCCCTTCAGCACGCTCGCGGCGGTGCAGACCGCGTCGGGTCCCGGCGATACGATCGTAATCCTCGCTTCGCCGGTATCGAGTACGCCGCTCGACGGCGGGATCGCCCTCCAGCAGGGCCAACGCTTGGTCGGTAACGGCCCCACCGTGCTCACGGCGGGTGCGGCTCCCATGCAGGGAAGTTTACCCTTGGTCGGCTCGAGTAGCGCGTCGTCGCTTCCGGTCGTGACCAACAGCACGACCGCGAACAACGGCGACGCGATCGAACTCGCCAACAACGCGAGCGTCTACAACGTCGTGGTCAAGGGAGCGACGCGCGGCGGGATCTACGGCTCGAACGTCACCGGCGTGTGTGTTCAGGGGAATGACGTCTCGGCCACCAACACCTCGAAGACGGTCGGGTTCCAGGTTCTGCCGTTCTACCTCGAGTCGTATACGGCCGGCCAGGCGAATCACGTCTCGCTCAACACCGGCTGGGCCTCGATCATGGTCGATGAGAGCACCGGCACGGCATCGGTGACGATCGACGGCAACTACGTCCACGGCGGCATTTGCAGCGACGGGATCGATCTGCGCTCGATGGGAACGGCGGTCGAGACCGCGCAGGAGAACGGCAACTTCGTCACCGGGCTCGTGCAGTGCAGCGCGGTCAACGCCGTGCAGGCCTTCTCGACGCAAGCGAACGTGAACGGCAGCCTGAACGTCACGCTCTACGGCAATACGCAAGAAAACAACGGCAGCTCGGGAGCCGACACCGAGGCCCTGTTCGTCAACGAGGGCGGCTCGGGACAGCTGGTGGAGAACGTCTCCTACAACTACTACAACACCGGGATCGGCGGGGCGTCGACCAACGGCCTGGAGTTCATCGTCGGCGACGGCACCGACGAGACCGGGAACGTCACCGTCACCAACAGCACCTTCATCAACAATCCGGGCGACATGATCGAGATGTTCAACCGGGGAACCGGATCGCAGACCAAGCTCACGCTCACCAACGACACGGTGCAGAGCACGACGATCAGCGGAGGTCTGCCGTCGTACGCCGATCCGGCGGGTCAGGCGACGACGCCGGACAACACCGGCGAGTGCATCGGCGTCGGGTCCGTCGGGGCGGGCAATACCTCGACCCTGGTGCTGCAGGGCACCGTGCTCGAGAGTTGCGGGAACGACGGGATCGCGATCACCAACAACCATCCGACCGCCCAAGGTGCGGGCAGCCCCGCGCTGGTCTCGGTCGATCTCGAGAACAGCACGATCATGAACGTGAAGTACTACGGGCTGTGGATGAATACGGTCACGCCGTTGCAAACGCTCTCGATCAAGGCACAAGACACGGCCTTCCTCACCTCGTCGAGCGGCGTCTTGCTCGGATTCGACGATCAGTCGACGGGCGGCACGACGACCTCGGCGATCGATCTGGGCGGTGGAAGTCTGGGCAGCACGGGCGGCAACTGTTTCCTGGGCGGAGACCTGCTCACGCTCGAAGCGACGGGCTACAACGTCTCGGCGAATTCCGACTGGTGGGGAGCCGCAAGCGGCCCGGCGTCGGGAACGGTCCAGATCCAGCCGACCGGTTTCACCGCCTCGACCGCGACGCCGCTGGCGAGCGCCCCGGCGTACTGCTCGAGTCCGGGCTAGACGAAGTGCCGCAGCACCGCCTCGCGCAGCGCGCGAGGCGGGAGCAGCCCTTGGTCGAGGATGAAATCGTGAAACGCACGCGCCTCGAACCGCGGCCCGAGCAGCTCTTCTATCTCCTCGCGCAGCGCGACGAGCGCGGTGTAGCCGACGAAGTACGACGTCGCCTGGCCGGGGGCGCGGAAGGTGTAGCGCTCGACCTCGCTGCGCGCGAACGTCGTCGAGTAGACGATCTCGTGCTCGAGAAACGCCTGCGCCTGGTCGGGGGTGATCGTGCCGCTCTGCAGCTCGGGATCGAGGAATGCGCGCGCCGCGCGATGGAGCCGCATCTGCAGCGAGCAGAGCTGCGCGGCGAGCGGCATGTACGGCAGCATCACCCGCTCGGCGTAGAGCGCCCAGCCCTCGACGTTGACGGAGTTGAACGCGAAGATCGCGCGCGCGAGCGACAGCCCGGCGCCGAGCATGCGATCGAACTGCACTTCGTGGCCGGGGCGCGCTTCGTGCGCGGTCAACGTCCACGTCACCGCATCGTGGGTGAAGTCGTCGGCGCGTTCGGTGCCGTTGGCGCCGGCTTGCGGCGGGACGTCGAGCGGGAGGACGAACTCGCCGACCTGCCCGGTGTTGCCGACCAGCGGCGCGGGGTTCATGTGCGCGACCGGTAATTCGGCGCTCTCGGCCAAGGTCGCGATGCGGATGCGTGCCGGCTGGTCCGGCATCGTCAGCAGCTGCTCGCGTTCGACGATCGCTTCGATCTCGGCGAGACGACGGCGGTAGAAGGTGAGGATCGCGTCGGCGTCGCCGCGGATCTGGTCGCGCTTGAGCGCGCGGATCACCTCGCGGTAGTCGCTCGCCGTGATCCCGAGCTCGGCGGCGACCTGCGGCGCCATCGCCTGCATCTCGGCCTGGATCGCGTCGAACGCGGCATGCGCCTGGGCGGCGAGCGCGTCGGGCGTGAGGTCGACGCCGACGTGGGTCAGCATCATCGCGTAGACGGCGGGCGGCAGACGGTGATCGGCGCGCGCGCGCGGCAGCACCGCGTCGGTCACGAACTGCAGATACGCCTCGACCTGCGCGCGCAGCGCGGCGTACGGCGTCTCCCAGTCAGGCAAGCCCGCGCCGCGCAAGAGGTCGGCGATCCCGTCGAGCAGCACCGGCCCGAGCGCGAGCGCGGTGCGCACTTCGAGGACGTAGGGACCGATCAGCCCGGGGAGCGCGAGCCGGGCGCGCGTCTCCGCTTCGGCCGCCTGCGCGAAGGGGACGACGCCGGGCTCGACGCCGGCATAGCGGCGCAGTCGGACCAGCGCGAGCGCTTTGCGCTCGGGCGGATTTTGTTCGTCGAGCAGCACGCGCAGGCCGCCGAAGATCGTGCGCGCGACGTCGATGAACTCGACCACGTGCGCGTCCTGCACCGCGATCGACGATGCGACGACGTCGACGGCGCGCTGCAGGATCGCGATGTCCTCGCGCACGCGCGGTTCGGTCTCGGTCGCGAGCGCGGCTTCGAGCGACGCTCGCGCGCGGGTCACGTCGGTGGCGACGCGCTCGCGCCAGCCGGAGGTATAGTCGGCGGTTGCGGGATCGCCTTGCGTGAGCCCCAGCCCCGAGGTCCCTTCGGGCCCGACGCGCACGTACAATGCGACGACGGGCTCGGCGAGCTCATCGCTGCGGAGAATCCAGGCAGGTTTCAC
>JBEKAU010000110.1:7464-12544 GCA_050015755.1 Vulcanimicrobiaceae bacterium
CGACGTTCCAGAAGTCGCTCACGGCCGAAGCCGGACGTACGCCGTGCAGGTCGTCGTTCCATGCGTCGACGTTGGCCCGCCAGACGATGGTGTGATACGGCAAGACCTCGCCGAGCCGGCGCTCGACCTGGGCATAGAGTGCTTTGCGACGCGCGCGGTCGTAGGTCGCATCGGCGGCCTGCTCGAGGTGGCCCAGCTCGGGATCGACGACGCCGGAGTAGTTCGCGCCGTGCGGCGGCAGCGAATCGGGACTGGCCAGCGGTGTGTCGTCCGGGTCGGGGAACGGCGTCCAGGCGTAGATGCCCAGGTCGAATTTCCCGCTCGCGAACAGTCCGCCGGCGCCCAGCGGTGCGAACAAGAGGTTCGCCGGCGCGTTGCGGACCGAGAGATCGACGCCGATCGCGCGCAGTTGCTGTTGGATGAGGACCTCGGCGTTCTCGCGCGGGATCACGCCGGCGACGGTCGTGATCTCGGCTTGCAGTCGGTGCCCGTCGCGCAGGCGGATCCCGTCGGGACCGACCTTCCAACCGGCGCGGTCGAGCAGCGCGCGTGCGGCGGCCGGATCGTAGCCGTTCGGATCCGGCTGCGGCGTGTACGCCCACGAGTGCGGAAAGATGTCGCCCCAGTCCGGCAGGTCGACGCCGAGATAGATCGTGCGCGCCAGCGCCGCCCAGTCGATCGCGCGCGCCACCGCGCGCCGGACGGCGAGCTCGGAGAACGGTGCGCGTCGCGCGCCGAACGTGAGCATCTCGTACTGATCGAACGGCCGCGCACTGACCTGGACGTCGGCGCTCGCGCGCAGGTCGCGCAGCTGCTGCTCGGGCGCGCCCCAGTAGAAGTCGATGTCGTGGGTGCGGAGCGCGACCAGCAGCGTGTTCTCGCTCGGCACGATGCGATAGGTGATGCGGCGCAAGCCCGGCGTCCCGCCGTACCAATACGGGTTGGGGACGAGCTCGAGGGTGACGTTGGACGTGTAGCTCGCGACCGCGTACGGGCCGCTGCCGACGGGGTGGACGCTGAACGGATCGTGATTGAGGTCGTGGCCGCGCAAGAGGTGGGCGGGGAGGATCGCCCCTTGCACGCCGCAGCGGAAGAAGCCGGCGACGAACGGAGCCGAGGGCGCGCGCAGCGTCACCACGACCGTGTGCGGATCGCGGGCGACGACGCGCAGCGCCTGATCGTACGGGAAGTGGAACGGGACGTTGTTGCGCGGATCGAGGTCCTGCTGCCAGGTGAAGACGACGTCGTCGGCCGTCAGCGGGACGCCGTCGGAGAAGCGTACGTCGGGACGCAGGTGGTAGACGATCGTCGTGCCGTCGGCGCTGATCCCGCCGTTGGCGCGCGTCGGAACGACGGTGGCGGCGTCGGGGATCGCCTCGCCGCGGTCGTCGTAACGGATCAGCCCGCTGAAGATGAACTGCGCGACGTCGGTGACGCCGGCTTGTCCGGAGAGCAGCGGATCGAGGTTGTCGAGCGTGCGCACGACCCCGATGCGCAGATGGCCGGGGTCGGTCCAGGGGTGGCGCGTCGCTGCGACCGACGGGCCCGTCGCGACCGCCAGGATCGCGGCGAGGGCCGCCAGACGCCGCACGGCGTCAGGACTGGCGCGAGCGGCTGCGGCGACCGCGACGGCGGCGGCCGGCGGCGTTGCCGTTACCGGCAACGGTGCCGCCGCTCTTGGCGGCCGGCGCCGTGCCGCCGTTGCGCGCGGGGACGGGTGTACTCCCGTGGATCGGGATCGCGGTGTAGCCCGCGAGCATCTCGTCGACCCGCTGGTAGGCGCTGCCGAGCGCACCGGGGAGTGACGAGCTGACCTCGATCACGCGTTCGGGCAGATCTTCGGTCGAGAACAGGGTGACGTATTTCTCGCCGTCGCGCTTGACGTCGATGCGGCGCTTCTCCCAGCGTACGGTCTTCTGGTCGACGGTCAGCATGCGGGCGGCGAAGCGCTCGGCGTCCTCGTGCGGCGCGATGCGGCGCGCTTCGGTGACCCACTGGTCCCATTTGTTCGCGAAGTCCGGGATCGGGCGGCCGCGGCGGTCGAGCGCGATCCGCGTCGGCGGCAACTCGAGCCGCCAGTGCTCGACCGGGTCGATGGCCTGCCAGGTCGGCTTGATCTCGCGCGGCGCGGCGAAGGCGTCGATCTCGACTAGCGCGGTCTCGATCTCTTCCGCGCTGCGCACCTTGGCGGCGCGCTTGGGGTCGCGGCGCAGCAGCTCTTCGAACTTGTCGGCGACCTGCGCGGTCATCCGGCCTTGCGCGTCGATGTGCGGCGGCAAACCATATAAGGAGGGGACGGTGACCAGCTGGTGCCGCTGGGCTTGGTCGACCAGGTCGATGACGATGGCGGCCGGCTTGACCGACTTCTCGATCAGCTCGCGGCGCTCCAGAGCGGAGCTGGTCTTCGAGAGGCCGTGCGCGATCTCGTCGACGGGGCGCAGCGCGCGCCCGGTGATCTGCGTGTAGAGCGTCGTCGACTTGGTCGGCCGCGCGTTCAGGATCACCTGGACCGACGGGACGTCGAAGCCTTCGAGGTAGAGGCCGCAGTTGACCAGTACGTCGATCCCGTCGGCGCGGAACTCGCGCACGATTCGCTCGCGCTCCTCGCGCGGGGTCTCGCCCGAGGCCCACTCGGCGCGCACGCCGTACTCGACGAACTCCTCGGCGACGTCGCGCGCGTGCTCGACCGAAGCGGTGAAGACCAGTGCCTTGAGCCCCGGCGTGTGCTGCTTGTAGGACATGACGATCCGCTTGTTGCGGTCGACGGTGTTGACCGCGGCCGCCAGCTGACCGATCACGAAGTCCCCGCCGCGCGAGGCGACGTCGTCCAGGTTGGTGGTGGTCGCGACCGCGTACGACTTGACCGGGACCAGATAGCCCGCGTCGATCGCCTTGCGGGCGTCCATCGTGTAGACGATCTTCTCGAAGACGTCGACCAGGCGCACGCCGTCGCCGCGGTTGGGCGTCGCGGTGAAGCCCATGACCATCGCCTCGGGCCGCTGCGCGAGGACCGCGTCGACGATCGCCCGATAGGAGGGTGCCGCCGCGTGATGCGCTTCGTCGATGACGAACAGCGCGATGCGGCGGCGGAAGCGGCCGACGAACTCGTCGAGCCGTTTCTCGGCCAGCGTCTGCACGGTGGCGACGACGATGGCGCAGTCTTCCGGCGCGCGGCGCTCGGCCTTCTCGACGCCGATCAGCGCGTCGGGATTCTCGGCGCGCATCTTGTCGACGATCTGCTCGATCAACTCGTCGCGGTGCGCGACGACGAGCGTCACGTCACCGGGCCGCAGCGAAAGCAATTTCGGCAGCGTCGCGATGATGACGGTCTTGCCCAAACCCGTCGCCAGGGAGACGAGTTGGCTGCGCACGCCGCGCGCGCGATGCTCGAGAATCGCTTGTTGCGCCTCGACTTGATACGGACGAAGATGCGGTGCCCGCGGTGCTATGACCGGCTGGGCATTGTCCTGCGCCGTGCGGCGCCGCGGCCGTGTGGAGACGGCCGGCGACGCGTCAGGTAGTTCCATTGCGCCTTATGGAGGGAAGCGCTCCGTCGCTCCTCGACGGGGCGAGAGGTCCGGTTCGAGACGCCGCGCGTCTGCAAGAGCCGGATGTTGGGGCTCTTCTTCACAGACCGCCGCACGGACTCCTGGAGTTGCGGTACCGCCCGCTCGGCACGTCAACGGCTAAGGAGCGTCGCCTTCCGGCCGACCACCGATCATAGGGTGACGCTCGTTTCAGCGCCGTCGGCGCATCGTACCGATCCGCTCCTTATCGGAGCGGCGGCTGTACTCGCGGCCGCCGGCCTCGCCATGCCCTTGATCGGGCACCGTCCGACATCGGTCGGAGCCGACGGAAGCGCGCACATCGTCGCGGCGGGGCTGGAGCTGGTCCTGCTCGGGATCGCGATCGTGCTCTACCAGCGGGCACCGCGTCGCGCGCTGGCCGTCATCGCGTGCGCGGCGCTCGGGCTCGCGCCCCTGGGGATCGTCGCCGGTCTGCGCGGCGATCCCGGCACCGGCACCTGGTTCGACGTCACCGGGCACGTCGCGCTGATCGTCGCGGCATTGGTCTATGCGCGCCTGCGCGCGACCAGCGACGAGGTCCTCGCGCCCGCGCCGGCGCGTGCGTACCTGGTCCGCGCGTTGGTGATCGGGGCCGCCTTCGGGCCGCTCGCCTCGGTCGTCGCATGGCCGCTGCAAGGCCGCCCGGGGATCGACCTGGGCTCGCTCGGTCACGTCGGGCTGGCGTGGCTGGTGATCTTCGGCGCGCTGGCGGCGGCGGTCATCGTCCTGGCGCGCCCGCGACTGGACGTCCTCGATGCCGCGCTGGCACTGACCTTGGTGACGGTCGCCCTCCACGTCGGCCTCCACGTCGCGTTCCGGCAGGGCGGGGCGATGCCGCTGGCCGATCTGCTCGCGCTCGCCGGCGGCTGCGCGGTCGCGATCGTCTTCGTGCGCGACGTCTTGTACTGGCGCGGACGCGCGCGCGACCTCGAACGTCGCCTCGACGACGAGTCGCGGCGCGCCGAGCGGCATGGCCGCCGCCTCGATGCGATCTGGCGGCTCGGTGCGGTCTCGCTCGACGACGACATGTACCTCGCTGCCTTGCTCGATGAAGGTGCGCAAGCGTTTGGCGACGGCGTCCGCTTCGCCGGCCGGATCGTCCACCTCGACGGGCCGGATCTGGTCATCGATCTGAACTGCGGCATCGCGGGCTATCCGGCGCAGCGGCCGGGGACGCGGTACCCGCTCGACGGCAGCCTGGGCGGCGTGCTGGTCCGCGAGGGCCGCACGGCCTCGGCGCCCGACATGCACGCCGATGCGCGCTTCGCCGATCGCCGCTGCACGCTCGAGAGCCCGCTGCGCTGCTACATCGGGACGCCGTTCCGGGTCGGCGAGATCCTGTACTTCATCAGCTTCCAGGGCGTCGAGCCGATGCGCACGTTCGACGCCTTCGACCACGCCTACGTCGAGACGCTGGCGTCGTTGTGCGCCGCGCGCCTACTGCAGCGGGCGCAGGTGGACCGCCTCCACTATCACGACGAACACGACGCGTTGACCGGCACGCTCAACCGCGA
>JBEKAU010000111.1:0-7447 GCA_050015755.1 Vulcanimicrobiaceae bacterium
CGCATCGAGCGCGATGCCGCTCCAGATCGCGCCGCCACCGCGCTTCCAGGAATCGCCGCTCCAGGTGTTGTGACCGGCTTCGCCCGGTCCGGGAATCGTGTGCCATTCCCAGACGCGCTTGCCCGTCGCCTGATCGAAGGCGGTGATGTAGCCGATGCCGCCCCAGTCACCGTTCGAGGCGCCGAGCAGCAGCGTGCCCTTGTACGGCACCGGCTGCATCGTATAGAACGTGTTGGTCAGGTCGTGCGCGGCCTGCACCTTCCACACCAGCTTGCCGGTGGTCGCGTCCAGGCAGAGCAGCATTCCGTCCAGCGTCGCTTCGTAGACGTGGTTGCCGACCAGCGCGACGCCGCGATTGGCCGAGAACGCGATGACGTGCGGCGTGTAGTGGAAGTGCCACTTCTGCTTGCCGGTGGCGGCGTCGAGCGCGTAGACGTCGTTGTGCGAAGACGTCACGTACATGGTGCCGTCGTAGACGATCGGCGAGACCTCGAGCGGGCCGCGCGCATCGACGGGGGCCGACCACGCCTTCTTGAGGCCGCCGACGTTCGCGGGCGTGAGCTCCGACTCGGTGACGTAGCGGTTGTCGGAGTAGTCGTGGGCGGGCAGAACCCAGTTCGCCGCGTCGGCGGCGGTGTAGTCGGCCGGGCTCGGACCCGTGCCCTGCGCCAAAACGTGTGGAACGAGTCCGAATGCCAATCCGAGCGATGCTGCGATCGCCCCGGACGTGCGAAGCAAAGCTGCCTTCATGAACCCTCCAGCGGTAAGCAAAAAAATTCCTACACAGGGACCTTCTGGAGGGGAAAGGGTGACCCTGCGATCGGCGCGCGTCTGCGCCGATCGCAGGGAATTGGCCTATGGCCGCGGCCTATTTGACCGGGCAGGTCCCGTTCGGACCGGTCGCCTTCGTCGTGCCGCCGGTGCCGATCTTGATCGCGCTGAACGCGGGCGTGTCCTTGGACGGGAACGGCGTCGTCCCGGCCGGATAGCAGTTCGACGCCAACAGGAACGCGAGGACGTTCGCGTACTGCGTGGGCGTCAGCGAGCCCGGATTGTTGAGCGGCATGTTCTGGAAGACGAGGTTGCGCACGTCTTCCAACGACCATTTGTCACCGCGCGCCGTGCTCAGGAAGCTGGTCCCCGCGACGGCCGGCGCCGCGGTCCCCTGGAGGTTCGCGCCGTGGCACTGCAGGCAGTTGGCGGTGTAGACGGTGGCGCCGGCATGGGCCTGCGCGGTGGTGTAGGGCGGTGTCGTCGCCGCCGCGGCCGCGTGCGCCGTGCCGAGCACGGCGCACACCAGCAGCGAGAGCACACGAGTCGTCGAGAGCTTCACGAAGGCTCCTTCACGGGAGTGCGAACGCCGAGATCAAGGAGCCGGCGTTCGTCTTCGGCAGTTCCGGGACGAGCTGATTGCCCGGCTGACCGGACGCGACGACGACGTACTGCTTGCCGCCCGCCGTGTACGAGCTGGGCGGCGCTTCGATCGTCGAGCCGGTGTCGTAGTGCCATAGCACCGTGCCCGCCTTGGCGTCCCACGCGTCGAAGTTACCGTTGAGTTCGCCGGTGAAGACGAGACCGGTTCCGAGCGAGAGTGCGCCGCCGACGGCCGGCAGCGAGAGGTGCTTGCGCCACGCGAAGCCGCCCGAGCTGACGTCGACGGCGTTCATCCAGCCGGTGTTCGGGCCGTACAGTTTCGGGAAACCGCCGCCGAGATAGAATTGCCCGGCGATGTAGGTCGCCGTGCCGTTCGATTTCCACACCCCGCACTCGTCGACGCTCGGAACGTAGAACGTGTTCGTCTCGGGCATGTAGCTGCCGCCGTTGAACTCGATGCCGCCGTTGGTGTTCGGGCACGCGATGTTGCCGGCGCGGTTGGGCTCGGTGTTCTGTCCCTTCTGGGTGCTCACGGCGATGTGGTGGACGAGCGCACCGCTGCCGGCGTCGAGAATCCAGAAGTTGCCGGCCTTGTCGCCGGAGGCGACGAGGTGGCGCTTTGCGCCGCCGACCGTCCCCTCGAAGAGGACCGGCGGCATCGCCGGATCCCAGTCGTGGGTGTCGTGCGGCACGAATTGGTGGTACCACTTCATCGTCGGCTTCCCGCCGGCGATGTTCAGCGCGACCATCGAGTTGGTGTAGAGGTTCGTGCCCTTGCGAATCGTGCCGAGGAAGTCGGGTTGGGGATTGCCCAGGTCCGCGTAGAGCGTGCTCGTCGCCGGATCGATCGCGACGCCGCTCCAGATCGCGCCACCGCCGCGCCGCCACGAGTCGCCGCTCCAGGTGTTGTGGCCGGGCTGTCCCGGGCCGGGGATGGTCACCCACTCCCACACGCGCTTCCCGGTCGCCTGATCGAAGGCGGTGATGTAGCCGACGCCGCCCCAGTCGCCGTTCGAAGCGCCCAGGATCAGCAAGTTCTTGTACGGCACCGGGGCCATCGTGTAGAACGTGTTGGACGGATCGTGCACGCCGAGCACGCTCCAGACTTGCTTGCCGGTCGCCGCATCGAGCGCGACCAGGTGTCCGTCGAGCGTCGCGACGTAGACGCGGCCGCCGGCCAGCGCCACGCCGCGATTCGCCGCGAACGCGATGACGTGCGGGCTCTGCGCGAACGACCACTTCAGCTCGCCCGTTGCCGCGTTGAGTGCGTAGACGTTGTCGTGCGCCGACGTCACGTAGACGGTGCCCTCGTAGACGATCGGCGCGGTCTCGATCGGGCTGTCGTCGGGGATCTTGAAGACCCACGCGCGCTTGAGCGTCGCGACGTTCGCGGGTGTGATCTGCGAGCTCGCGAGATAACGGTTCCCGCTGTAGTCATGCGCGGGCAACACCCAGTTGGTCGCGTTCGGCGTGAGCTCGTCCGCCGACGTCGGCCCGGCGTCCTGCGCGAGCGCGAGCGGCGCCATCGAGAGACAAAGACCGAAAAGTGCAGCGGCGGTAGCAACCGACCGAAGGATCGGTATGTTCATCGAGATCCTCCCATGCAAAAAAAGCGTACGGCGCTTTTCCGAAATCGAAGGATCGATTTCCCGCTGATGCGGCGCGTCGTGGATCACGCTCGCAGCTGCGCGCGCTCCCACGAACCCGATCGCAGCCGCGCTCGTGTCGCATACGCGCGAAGCAACCAGCCCATCGTCCAGCCGAAGGGCACCGCCCACAAACCCCAGTGCAGCACGGTGATGCCGAGCGTGATGCCGCCCACCGCCAGCGCGGTCATGCCAATCCCCATCACCATGACGAAGCGCGTCTCACCGGCAGCGCGGATCGGCGCGAGGACCGTCATCGCGTAGCCTTTGAGCGGCAGCGTGATGCCGACGTGCAGCGCGAGCGGCGCGGCTGCCAGTGAAGCGAGGCCGACGTTGAGCGTGCACAGCGCCGCCAGCGGCCAGGCACACGCGGCGACCAGTGTGCCCACGCCGACGCAGGTTGCGACCGCGAGCCGGGTCGACGCGCGGCGGAACGTGCGTGCGCCGGCGTAGTCGCGCGCGCCGATGCGCTGGCCGACGACGATTTCGCAGGCGTCGCCGAGCGATCCGGGGAGCGCCCAAGTCACGTCGCTGACGAGCGAGAGGGCGCGGAACGCGGCGACCGCCTGCGCCCCGCTCGGCGCGAGCAGAAAGATCGTCAACGGGTCGGGCGCGATCTGCAGGACGAGGAAGACGAATTCCGGCCAGCTCAGCGAGGCCGTCAATCGCACCAGCGCCGCGTCGATCCGCGCGCTCGCCGCGATCCGCAAATCGGGCCGTCGCGCGACCGACCAGGCGATGTAGGCCAGGCCGATCAGCTCGGCACACAGTGAGGAGATCCCGGCGCCCGTCAAACCGAGCGGATGATGGGTGCCCAGGCCGAGCGCGAGCACCAGCACGAGCGGGATGTGCACCGCGTTGATGACGACCAGCAGCCGCATCGCCAGACCCGGGTCGCCCGCCGTCGCGAACGCGATCACGATCATCGCCCCGCAGGCCATCGGGATCAGGCAGATCATGCGCAGGATCAGATAGTGCGCGGCCGCGTCGGCCGGCGCGCCGACCGGCAAGATCGCGTGCATGAGCGGCCGGCCCAGGACCAGCGAGCCGAGCGCGCACAGCACCGCGATCGCGACCGGCACCACCGTCGCCGAGCGGACGATCGCGCCGAACCGCTCGCCGTTGCCGGCACCGATCGCTTGCGCGCCGACGATGCGCAGCCCGGTGCCGAACGCGAACAGGCCGATCCAGAACACCATGAAGACGCTGACCGCGCCGGTGATCGCCGCCAGCGCGCCGGTCCCGAGCGTCCCGATCGCGATCGTGTCGACGATCCCGAGCAACTGGTCGCCGATCATGGCGAGTGCGTTCGGCGTCGCCAGCCGCCGCAGCGCGGCGCCGGCGTCCTCGTGCGCGATCGTCGTGATGTCGGCCACGCGCTAGCGCGGTGGGGTTGCGGGATCGGCGGTGGCGCGTTCGACGTCCATGATGCGGCCGTCGGGGCCCGGAACACCGATCAGCACATCGCACTGCGCGCTCGCGGCGATGGCCTCGATCGCGCGGCCGAGCGGCGCGCCGCTGTACCGGCCCTCGCGATACGCCCCCAGGACGATCATATTGGCCTGCTCGCGCTTGGCGACCCCGATGACCGCCGGCGCGATCTGCCGCGCGTGCAGCAACTCGGTGCGGATCGTCACCCCGTGGTGCTGCGCGATCACCTCGGCGGTGGCCAGTGCCGCGTAGCCACGCCGGTCCTCTTCCGGCATCGCCGCGCCCTGCGGCAGAATCAGCGGCACCTCGATGACGTACACCGCGAACAGCTCGGCGCGTTCACGCCGTGCGAGGCGTGCGGCCAGCACCATCATGTGCTCGGAGTGAATCTCCTGCGAGAAGACGACGACGATGCTGTCGACCATCTCGCCGACCTCCTGCTCCGCCAGCGCCGCCTCGATCTCGGCCGCCGCTCGCGGCGGGTGCAGCATCCAGTAGAGGGTCGAGCCGATGATCAGCACGATCGCCAGGCCCACCACCGCGCCGAGCGGATGGACCGGGATCGTTACTGCGGTTGCGAGCGCCGCCATTGCTGATACTGCACGATACGGGTGATGCCCAAACCCAGCATGACCACGCCGAGTGCGAGGCCCGGGACCTTGGTCCCCAGCGGGCCCGCCGCCAGCACGACGCGGATGGTGATCACCAGGCCGAGCACCGCAATGCCGGCGCCGAACGCGCCCCGCGCACGCATCACGGTTCGCATGTTGACGCGCATCAGGACTTCTCCATGGCAGGCGTGTACCCACGCTCGCGCAGCTTGGTGAGCAGCTCGTCGAGCAGTTCGACCTCGCCGGCATCGCGCAGGATGCGCAGTTGCTGCGCATGCCAGTCGATCTCGCGCGAGCGCAGCATCGGCAACTTCTTGCGCTTGCGATAGGCGAGATACGCGATGAACCCGAGCACGAGCCAGGCCGGTCCGGCGATCCGCCCGATCGGGTGGGTGAGCACGGTGAAGATCAGGATCGAGAAGATGCCGCAGAAGCCCAGCACGGCCGCCACCGGGAACGACGTGCGTTCACCGCGGAACCGCATCGGGATGTTGAGCGGGATGCGGAATTTGCGCGGGCTGAGCGGATCGCGCAGCCGCAGCGCGATCAGCGCGACGAACACGAACGAGTAGCTGGTCGCCGCGCCGAACGCGTAGAGGTCGGCCAGGACGTCGAGCCCCGCTTCGCCGTGGAAGAAGTGGTTGTAGGCCGGCCGCAGCGCGGCGTCGAGCGAGGGCAGCGAAGCGAAGACGAGCACCGCTAACGCCAGCGTGCAGAAGGAGACGATCGAGACGACCGGCGTGCGGAAGCGATCGTTGACCCGTTCGAACACCGAGGGCAACAGGCGCGAGCGGCTCATCGCGTACGCGATCCGGGAGGCGCCGAAGACGCCGGAGTTCGAGGAGATCAGCAGCAAGATCGCACCCAGAATCGGGACGTAGAGCGCCGCCACCGCACCGAAGTACGGTACGTTGCGCGCCAAGACCGCGACGGCGGAGCCGGCGTTCTCGGTGTTGCCCAGGTACTGGAAGAACTGCTGCGCGTGTCCGTGCGCGTCGTGCGGACTGGGGTGCGCGGGCGTCATGCCCAGCGCGAGGTTGGCATTGGCCAGCGCGTAGACCAGAATGGTGAGGATCAGCCCGATCGAGGTGCGCGGGATGATCGACGCCGGGCGCTGCGTCTCCTGGGCCGCTTGCGAGATCGACTCGAGCCCGACGAACGAGATGATCGCCAGCGATGCGCCGAGCAACAGATGGTTGCTGCTCGGCCAATAGACGGTCATCGTGTGGATCAGCAGATCCGGGTTGAACGCGAACAGGAAGCCGAAGAAGAGGATCGACGTCTCGCTGAGCACGTCGAGCGCGGAGACGACGCCGTTGAACGTCGTCGACTCGCGTACGCCGATCACGTTGAGGATGCACAGACCGGCGATCAGCGCGAAGGCGATGCCGAAATGGGTCCAGGGATGCTGCAAGAGGCCGAGCTGCGGCACGAGCTGGGCCAGATAGTCCACGCACGACCAGGCGAAGAGCGTGATGTCGATGGTGAAGTCGAGCAGCACCGCCCAGCCGGCAATGAATCCGAACACATCGCCCAGACCGCGCATGACGAAGTACTGGCCGCCGCCTGCGACCGGGTAGGTCGAGGCGAGCTCGGTGTAGGCCAGGCCGATGCAAATGTAGACCAGACCCGCGAACAGGAAGGCGACGTTGGAACCGCCGGCGGCGGCGCCGAGCACCAGCCCCAGCCCGACGAAGATGTCGGCGCCGACGTCACTGTAGCCCCACGAGAAGGAACCCCAGGGCGTGACGGAACGCCGGAGGGTCGGTTTGGACCGCATGCCTTCAGCGGGTTCGGATCAGGACGCGCTGCAACGCGTACAGGAGCCGCTCGCCCTCCTCGAGCTCGCGCAGCATCGAGCGTCCACGGAAGGTCGGCAGCGCTTCGCTCAGGATGTCGATCGCGCCCGAGACTTCGCGGCGATCGGCGTTCGCGTCGGCATCGCTGTTCTTCTGGAGCACCATGCCGGCGAACTTGAGCGCGGTCTTCGCGCACTCGATCTCGTTCTTCGCTTCGGCGAACGCGGTCAGCGCGGTGCGATAGGCGCGCGTGGCCTCGGCCCAATCGCCCTTGCGTGCGGCCAGCATGCCGGCCAACGTCTCGGAGTAGCCGACGTCGATCGCGCGCGACTTGCCGAACGTGCGTGCCAGCACCTCGCGCGCGTCGGCCTCGATCGTCTTGCGCGCGGCGTCCATCGCCGCCGCCTGCGGCGTCGCGGGCGGCGCATGACCGCCACGCGGCGCGGGCTCGGCCGGCGCGCCCGGTGAGGGGCCGAGCAGCGCGCGCACGTCGGCGATGACCTCTTGTGCGGTCGAGTAGCGGCGGTCGGGCTCTTTCTCGAGCAGCCGCATGATGATGCGTTCGACCTGCATCGGCACCGCGCGG
>JBEKAU010000112.1:0-7425 GCA_050015755.1 Vulcanimicrobiaceae bacterium
CGGCCAACCGAAAGACGACGTACGAGGTCGGGATCGCGAACAGCGCGGCGACGATGCCCGCGAGCGGCACCGACAGAAACGGGTTGACGCCGAGGTGATTGGCGAGCGCGAGCAGCGCGTACCCGCCCAAGCCGATGTAGGCTTGCTGGCCGATCGAGACGATGCCGCCGTAGCCGGCCAGGAAATTCCACATCTGCGCCATCGTCAGCACGCAGACGAACTCGACGACGAGGCGCATCGCCTCGGAGTTGCCCGCCAGCGGCAGCGCGATCAGGATCAGCACGACGAGCACGCCGATGATCAGCGCGATCCGCGCCGTCCCGGTCGAGCGCTGCACGACGAAGTCGCTCGACGTCACGGGCGATGCGCTCACGCGGACGCGCTCCGCGGCACCAGCCCCCGCGGCCGCAGCACCAGCACGGCCAGGAAGACGAGATGCCCGAGCAGGATCCCCAGCCCCGGATTGATTGCGAACCCGATCGCTTGCGCGACGCCGAGCACGATGCCGCCCGCGAAGGTACCCCAGAACGAGCCGAGGCCGCCGATCACCACCGCTTCGAACGCGTAGAGCAGGAAGCTCGGTCCGATGTCCGGTGTGAACTCGAACTTGATCCCCATGAACAGGCTCGCGAGCGCTACCACGCCGAGCGCGATCGCGGTCGCGTACCCGTAGAGCCGCAGATCGTCGATGCCCATCAGGTTCGCCGTTTCGCGGTCGTCGGAGGCGGCGCGAAACGCGATGCCCAGGCGCGTGCGGTTGAAGATCCACTCGAGCAGCACCGTGGCCGCGAGCGCGGTCGCGAGCGTCAGCAGCGGCAGCCAGCCGATCGTGATGCCGCCCGGCAGCGCGATGCTGGCCGTCTCGATGCTGCCGACCTTGAGCGAGCGCGAATCGGCCGAGGTGGTCTGCAAGAGCACGTTCTGGATGACGACCGAGATCCCGTAGGTGACGACCAGCGGCACCAGGATGTCGCGCCCGAGCGTCCGGTTGAGGATCGTGCGTTGCAGGACGTAGCCGAAGAGCATGAAGATGACGATGACGATCGGCAGCACGATGAACGGGTTGCGATGCGTCGCACCGGCGATGCCGAGCGCGAGATAGGCACCCAGCACGATGAAGTCGCCGTGCGCGATGTTGATCAGCTTCATCACGCCGTAGATGACGGCCAGCCCCAGCGCGAAGAGCGCGAAGAGGCCGCCGAGCAGGACGCCTTGGACGATCGTGTCGAGCCAACTCACCGCTTATACTCCGAAATACGCGCGCGAGATCGTCTCGCGCTGCAGGTCGCGCGAACGGCCCGTCAGGGTAACCCGCCCGTGCAGGAGGCACACGACCCGCTCGGTGCTGGCGCGTGCCAACTCGACGTCCTGTTCGACGAGGACCACGGCCAGACCGCCGGCACAGACTTCGTCGAGCGCCGCATACACCTGCTTGACGACCGTGGGCGCCAGTCCCAGCGAGATCTCGTCGCACAGCAAGAGCCGCGGATTCGCCATCAGCGCGCGACCGATCGCGCACATCTGCTGCTGGCCGCCCGACAGCGAGGTCGCGGAGGCGTTGCGCTTCTCGCGCAAGATCGGGAAGAGCGCGTACACGCGCTCGAGCGTCCACGCTCCGGTGCGACCACCGAGCGTCCCGGCGCGCAGATTTTCCTCGACGGTCAAGCTCGCGAAGAGCCGCCGGCCTTCGGGAACCAGCGCGATGCCCAAGCGCGCGACCTCGGCCGCCGGGAGTGCGCCGATCGCGCGACCGTCGAAGACGATCGCATCGGGGCGCGAGCGCAGCGTGCCCGCGATACTGCGCAGCAGCGTCGATTTCCCGGCGCCGTTGGCACCGACGAGGGCGATCCGCTCGCCCGCGTCGATCGCGAGATCGACGCCGAAGAGGGCCTGGAAGTCGCCGTAGAACGCGTCGAGACCGCGAACGTCGAGCATCAGGCCTCGATCCCGAGGTAGAGGCTGCGCACGTCGGCGCGATCGAGCACCGCGCGCGGCTCGCCTTCGGCGAAGACCTTCCCATCGGCCATCACCACCAGGCGCGTCGCGACCGCGAACAGCGCGTGCACGACGTGCTCGATCCACACGATCGCGACGCCCGAGGCGACGACCGACTGCACCAGCGCGATGACCTCGTGCGCTTCGGCCTCGGTCAGGCCGCCGGCGATCTCGTCGAGCAGCAGCAGGGTCGGATCCGTTGCCAGGGCACGCGCGACCTCGAGCCGCTTGCGGTCGAGCAGCGGCAGCGACCCGGCCGGCCGATTCGCCTTCGCGAGCAGGTGCGTGCGCCGCAGCGCTTCGACCGCCAGCGCGTCGGCCGCCCCCGCGCCGCGGCGCGCACCGAACGTCGCCGCGACCAGCGCGTTCTCGAAGACGCTCATCTGCACGAACGGATCGGCGATCTGGTACGTGCGTCCGATTCCGATCCGCGCGCGTTCCGCCGGTCCCATCCGCGTGACGTCGCGGCCGGCGAATGTCATCGACCCTGCGTCGGCGGCGTAGTCGCCGCCGAGCAGGTTGAAGAGGGTCGTCTTCCCGGCGCCGTTGGGACCGATGATCCCCAACGCTTCGCCGGGCGCGACCGTGAGGGAGACGTCGTCGACAACGCGCAGCGCGCCGAACCGTTTGGCGAGGCCGCGCGCCTCGACGAGCGCCGTCATGCGAGCGGCTTGACCTTCCCTTGCAGCGGGATCATCCTGGCGTCGCTGTTCTCCACGATGACCAGCTCGTAGGGGTATTTCTTGCCGTGCTCCCACTGACCGCCGACGAGCGGCGTCTTGGCGACGTTCTTCACCGGACCGTGGCCCCAGCGAACGGGGCCGACGACCGTGTCGACGCTGGCGGTCGCGAGCGCATCGCGAATCGCTTCCTTCTTCTCGATGTCCGCGCTGTGTGAGAGCACGTGCAGGGCGACCTCGAAGAGCGCGTGCGAGAAGCCCAGCGGTTGCGTCCACTGTTTGCCGGTCCCGGCGCTGTACGCCGCCGCGAGCTGCGCCGCCGACTGTCCCGTCAGCGAGGAGCGGAACGGGTGGTTCGGCGACCACCAGACTTCGCTGGTGAGCCCGTTGCCGATCGGTCCGAGCGCTTCGATCGTGCTCGGGAAGAGCAGCGCCTTGCCGATCGACGCGATGCGCGGACGGTAGCCTTGCTGATGCGCTTGCGTCCAGAAGTTCTTGAAGTCGGGCGGGATCGGCACGCCGGTCAACACCTGACAATCGCCCTTCTTGAAGGCGCTGATCTGCGCCGAGTAGTCGGCGGTCAAGTCTTGGTAGTGGCCGGGGTCGTTGAGCTTGTAGCCGGCTTTGGCGAGCACCGGCGGCATGCCGTGGACCGCATCGGCCCAGGCGTTGCCGTCTCCGTCGTTGGGGAAGAGGCCGCCGGCGACCTTGTTGGTGCTGATCTGGTTCCACATCCCGAGGAACACCGACTCGACGTCTTCGAGGCCCCAGAAGAAGTGATAGGTCCACTCGAAGCCCTTGGCCGGATCGCCGTGGCGCGGGAAGAACCATGCTTGCCACGGCGTGACCGTCGAGATGCACGGCACGCCGTTGAGCTCGCATTGATCGGCGACCGGGTTGGTCGTCTCCGGCGTCGAGGAGACGAGCATCAGGTCGACCTTGTTCTGCAAGATCAATTGTGAGGCGACTTCGCCGGCACGGTTGTCCGAGGACTGGCTGTCCTTGACGACGACCTCGACGGGATACTTCGTTCCGCCGATCGTCACGCCATCGGCGAGCCGCTTGCGCAGCGTCGAGAGCACGTAACTGTCGGCCTCGCCGAACGCGGCGAGCGGGCCCGTCTGCGGCGAGACGAAGCCGATCGTGATCGTGCGCGCGGCGCGCGCCGGTCCGCGCACGCCGAGCGTCGCGGCTGCGGCGCCGCCTGCGGTCAGACCGAGCATGCGGCCGCGGGTCAGGTCGTACGAACTTCCCATCGTGGTGCCTCCTTCCGGTGTGTGGGTGTCACGCCCGCGCGAGCTCGCCGTCGAACGCGCGCGCCAACAGCGCACGGATCGCGTCGCGCTCGATCGGGCGCGGATTGGGATACGGTGAAGCGACGGCGAGATCCGCGGCGCGGTCGAGACCGGCCGACGGAAAGCCGAGTTCGCGCAGCGTGCCGGGGACACCCAGCCGGCGCGCGAGTGCTGCCAGGCCGCGCGGCGCGTCCTCGACGCCCAGGGCGCGCGCGACGCGTGCCATCGCGCGCGGCGCCGCCGGCGCGTTGTAGGCGGCGGCATGCGGCAGCACGACGGCGTGGGTGCGCGCGTGCGGCAGATCCCAGGTGCCGCCGAGCGTGTGGCAGAGCTTGTGGTGCAGCGCCATCGAAACCGAGCCGAGTGCGATGCCGGCCAGCCACGCGCCGTACAGGCACGTCGCACGCGCGTCGATATCGTCGGGCGCGTCGACGACCCGCGGCAACCCGCTCGCGAGCCCGCGAATGCTCTCCTCGGCGATCAGCGAGACGACGGGGTTCGCGTCGACCGCGTAGAGCGCCTCGACCGCGTGCGCGAGCGCGTTGAGGCCGCTAGCCGCCGAGAGTTCCGGCGAGAGCGTGCGCGTGAGCAGCGGATCGTACAGCACGACCTGCGGCCGCACACGCGGATCGCGGCCGGTCGTCTTGCGGCCGTCTTCGGTCAGCCCGTAGATCGGCGTCATCTCGGAGCCGGCATAGGTCGTCGGCACCGCGACGATCGGGAGCCCGCTCACCAGCGCGACCGCTTTCGCGAGGCCGATCGCCGAGCCGCCGCCGAGCGCGACGATGCCGTCCGCGCCCAGTTCGCCCGCGACGTGCCGCGCGCGTTCGGCGAGCGCGACCGGAACGTGCTCGCGTACCTCGGTGAACGTGCCGCGCAGCCGCGCGCCGAGTACAGCGGCGACCGCGCGCACGTGCGCCTGCTGCTCCTCGCCGGCGATCAGCATCACGTCACCGAGTCCGGCGCGGTCGAGTTCATCGGCCAGCCGATCGATCGCACCGGCAGCAAAAACGACGCGCATGGGCGCCCCTTCGTAGACGAAACCGCGCGCGAGCGCGGCGTCGTCAGCGAGGATAGAAGGGTGGGATGCGCGCATCGACGTTGACCCAGACCGACTTCGGCTCGGTATACTGGCGCATCGCTTCGAAGCCCATCTCGCGGCCTTGTCCCGACGCACCGACACCGCCGAACGGCGAACCGGGATTGACCCGCTTGTAGGCGTTGATCCAGACCATCCCCGAGCGGATATCGCGCCCGAACCGGTGCGCGCGCGCAAGGTCGCGCGTCCACAGCCCGCTGCCCAATCCATAGTCGGTCGCGTTGGCGAGCGCGAGCGCCTCCTCGTCGGTGCGGAAGCGTGCAACGCTCACGAACGGGCCGAAGACTTCCTCACAGGTGACGCGCGAGCCGAGCGGCGCCACGACGATGGTCGGTTCGACATAGAAGCCGTTCGCGAGCGCAGGATCGCTCGGCGCCTTCCCGCCTTGCAGGATGGTGCCGCCCTCGTCGCGCGCGATCTGCACGTAGCTCATCACCCGGTCGCGGTGCACGGCCGAGGTGAGCGGCCCCATCTCGGTCCGTTCGTCGAGCGGGTCGCCGACGCGAATCGACGCGGCGAGCGCGCCGAAGCGGGCGAGAAACTCGTCGGCGATCGCTTCGTGCAGGATCAGCCGCGAGCCGGCGATGCATGCCTGGCCCTGGTTGTGGAAGATCGCGAACGCCGAGCCGCCGACCGCCGCGTCCATATCGGCGTCGGCGAAGACGACGTTCGCGCCCTTACCGCCGAGCTCCAGACCGACGCGCTTGAGAGTGCGCGCCGCGCCTTCCATCACCCGGCGGCCGACCGCGGTCGAGCCGGTGAACGAGATCTTGCGCACGTCGGGATGATCGACGAGCCGTTGCCCGGCCTCGTCACCGAAGCCCGGCACGACGTTGATGACGCCCTCGGGAAAGCCGACTTCGGCGGCGATCTCGGCCAGTCGCAGCGTCGAGAGCGGCGTCAGCTCCGAGGGCTTGAGGACGACGGTGTTGCCCGCGGCGAGCGCGGGCCCCATCTTCCAGCTGGTGAACATGATCGGGAAGTTCCACGGGCAGATCTGCCCGACGACGCCGATCGCCTCGTGCGTGACGTAGTTGAGGAAACCCGCGTCGACCGGGATGACCGTCCCTTCGAACTTGTCGGCCATCCCACCGAAGTAGCGATAGCACGCGGCGGTACGCGGCACGTCGAGCCGGCGGGTATCGCGGATCGGATGTCCCGTGTCGCGCGACTCGAGCTGCGCGAGTTCTTCGCCGTTGGCTTCGATCGCGTCGGCGAGCTTGAGCAACAAGCGGCCACGATCGGCCGCCGCCAGACGACTCCAGGCGGGAAACGCCGCCTGCGCCGCCTCGACCGCGCGGTCGACGTCGGCAGCGCCGGCGAGCGCGATCGCCGCCAGCGTCGAGCCGTCGTGCGGGTTGATCACCGGCAGCGTGCGGCCGTCGAGCGCATCGACGAACCGGTTGCCGATGAACAGCCCGGTGCGCGGCGCGGCGAGCGTCGCCGCGCCGTTCACCTGTGTCACGAGAGGCTCAGAACTCGGCCGGGTACGGCTGGAGTTCGCCTTGCTCGTAGCGTTCGGGCAGTCCCGGTGTCGCGTTCTCCCACACGAAGAGCATCGAGCGCTTCGGCGAGTAGCCTTGATGCCGGATGTCGGCCGGCATGGCGGCGACGTCGCCGGCGCGCATCGTCACCCGCGCACGCGGACGGCCCGTCTCCTTGTCCTCGACGTCCCACACGATGTGATCCGAGAACTGAATGAACCATTCGATACGATCGTTGCCGTGCTTGACCGGGAGGATGAACTCTTCGGTCGTCGGGCAGGCCAGACTCTGCTTGCAGACGCTCACGACCGACGGATTCCAGGTCACGTCCGAACGCGAGAGGTAGGCGAAGAGGTTGTAGGCGGCGAGCTGACCTTCGAAGCCCGGCTCGCACACGACCTCGGGTTCTTCTTGCGGAACATCGGTGAAGTGACGGTTGATCGGGTGCGTCGCGTCGGTGCGCACCGCGGAGTCACCCGGCAAGCTGACCATCCGCCGTGAGACGACGCGGTCGCGATTGATCGCGGCGTCGTTGTCGCCGCTCTTCGGCCCGAAGACCGTCTTGCCGGTCTCTTCCGGTGCGGCAAACGGATCCCAACCGGCGTTGGTCCAGTCGCTGAGCATCGCCTTGAAGGTCGCCATCACGATCGGCGACTCGAACGTCTCGACGTACGAGACGCCGGCCTTGTGCAGCGCCTCGTTGTAGCGGCCGCCGTAGACTTGCACCGTTCCGTACTGGTTCTTGGTGCCGAAGACGTGGTCGAAGTTGACCCAGCCGTAGAAGAACCCCCATGCGACGTCGCGCATGAGCGCGCGCAGGAAGTAGTCGACAGCCATCGTGTGCGATTGGCGCGCGCCGTTCTTGACCGGCC
>JBEKAU010000113.1:0-7421 GCA_050015755.1 Vulcanimicrobiaceae bacterium
GGCCGGCTGCGTGTAGCTGGTGAAGCTGTAGAACGTCTCGCGGTCGGCCCGTTTGCCGCCGAACCCGTCGGCGGTTCCAAGGCCGGGGACGTCGACCTCGCCCAGCGCCGTGCCGTCGATGCGATGGACGCACACGTGCGTCACCGCGTCGCGCAGCCGCATCGTGATGATCCGGTCGCCGAAGAACGCCACGTTCTGGATGACGTCGGTCGTCTGCGGGACGATCTCGACCAACTCGCGCGTGCGCAAGTCGACACTGACCACGCGCCCGCGCGGCGCATCTTTGCTGGTCAGGAAGTAAAATCGGGTCCCGTCGTTGGCGACGTAGTACCAGCGCGCGTCGGCGTCCGGCAACAGCTCGATGACCGGACCGCCGGCCGTGAGATCGACGACGAAGACGCGGTTCTCGGGCTCCGTGCCGCGCGACGCCGAGATGATCAGGTAGCGGCCGTCCTCACTCGCGATCGGGTGGAACGTCCACTCCTTGTGGTCCGGCCGGTCGTACACCAACACGTCCGTCGACTGGGGCGTACCGATCCGATGGAAGTAGACCTTGTGATAGTAGGTTGCGTCCTTGAACTGTGCATCGGCGTTCGGCTCGTCGTAGCGTGCATACCAGAACCCTGAGCCGTCGCGCTTCCAACTGGCCTGCGAGAATTTCGCCCAGCGCACCCGGTCCGCGAGATCCTGACCGGTTGTCACGTCGCGCACGCGCCACTCTTGCCAGTCCGACCCGGAGCTGGAGATGCTGTACGCGAGGCGCGTGCCGTCCTCGCTGAACGACGCACCGGAGAGCGCGACGGTGCCGTCGGCGGAGAGCGTGTTCGGATCCAGCAGGACGCGGCCCGGCTCAGCCAGGTCGCGCGTGACGTAGAGGACCGGCTGGTTCTGCAAGCCGGTGTTGCGGAACCACGCATACTGCCCGCCGACCCGTTCGGGCACCGAGCGCCGCTCGTAGTTCCACAGCTCGGTGAGCCGCGTGCGGATGCGCTCGCGCCCGGGCACCTCGTCGAGGAACGCCTGCGTGAGCGCGTTCTCCTCGGCGATCCACGCCTGCGCCTGCGGGCTGTCGACATCCTCGAGCCAGCGGTAGGGGTCGCCGACGCGGATTCCGCCGCCGTATTCGTCGATCTGGTCCACCCGCGGAGCCCGAGGATACGGTAGGGCTGAAGTCGTTGCCGAGGACATCTGGTGCTCCCTATGCTCGGCGCGAGGCCTTTCCTCACCTGCCCGCCGAAGAATGTGTCCGCGGGGACGTAGCTCAGTTGGTAGAGCGCCTGCTTTGCAAGCAGGATGTCAGGGGTTCGAGTCCCCTCGTCTCCAGATGTTCCCTCCGCACAGTTTGGCAAGGTCTTGACACGCAAATCACAGGTTGCTGCCAGGAATGCCGAATCAGGAGACTATGAATAGACGACTTGCCGCCGTCTTCAGTAGTGTGGCGTTTTTCACCGTTGCCGGCGTTGCGAACGCGGCCCAGACGTCGTTGACGATCTTGGCACCCCCGATCTCGCAGACGAGCCTCGAGCAGATCATCAAGGACTACGAGAAGGCGCACCCCGACGTGACGGTGCGCGCGCAGTACGCGCCGAGCGTCACCAGTTTGGACATGGTCAAGGCGAACCAGCCGGTCGACTTGATCGTCGTCCCCGACACGCTGGTCGAGAAGAACGCCGCGCTCTTCGCCGGATCGGCGATCGCGTTCGAGAACCATACCGTCGTCGTCGTCGCCAAGCGCGCCGCGGCCAAGCTGCACACGCCGAAGGACCTGGGCGAACACGGCGTGCGCGTCGGCGGTGGCACCGCCGGTTCGGTCGTCGAGTCCTATCAGGAACAGACGCTCAAGAACCTCGCGCGCTCCTACGGTGCCGACTTCCCCGAGAAGTACAAGGCCAACACCGCGTCGACGGCGGCGCTCTCGACGAAATTCTACCCGCTGATGGACGAGGACATCATCGACGGCGCGATCGCGCTCTCGTCCGAGCTGGCGCCGAGCGATCCCAAGTACGTGCTGCTGCCGCTGCCGCCGGGAACGACGGTCGTCAACCGCTACATGATCAACGTCGTCAAGAGCAGCGCGCACGCCGATGCCGCCAAGGACTTCCTGGGCTACGTCGCCGGTGCCGAGGTGCAGCAGATCTGGCGCGCCAACCGCTTCGACCCCAAATGATGTGAGCAAGCAGCGCTTCGACGCCTTCAGCGACGGCGTCTTCGCGTTCGCCGTCACGCTGCTGATTCTGGGCGTCGTCCTCCCCGAGGCGGTGCGCGCGCACGCGAGCGATGCCGCCTTGACGCAGGCACTGCTCGGCCTCTGGCCGAGCTTCGCCGCGTATCTGCTGAGCTTCGCGGTCATCGGCGTGATGTGGCAATCGCACCACGCCCTCTTCCGCTTGGTCGAGACGATCGACCGGACCACGGTCTTCTGGAATCTCGGCCTGCTGTGTGTGGTCGCGTTCATCCCGTTTGCCACCTCGGTGCTGGGCGCGTACCCGATCGCTCGCCCCGCGACCGTCCTCTACGGGCTCACGCTGACCTCATCGGCGATCTGCTACAACCTGATGCTGCGCCACCTGATGGTGCGCCACGCGTTTCGGGACGACGTGATGACCAGCGTGCGCGCCACCGCGCGTGCGTTCCGCGTTGGGCTCACGACCTACGCGCTCGCGACGCTGGTCGCGTTTGTAGCGCCGACCGCCAGCTTCGCGCTGTATCTGCTGATCGTCGCGTACTTCCTCGTCCCGCGCGGCGTGGACGCCGACCTCGGGTAAGTAGCGCTCAGCGCCGGGTCGCCGTCCAGCGTGCGGCTGCGGGGTCGTAGCGCAGGACGACGTCGGCCGCGGTGATGTCGGCGATCGCGCGCACGCGGATGCCGGCGTACGCGAAGTAGAGTCCGCTCGAGGAGATGCCCTCGGGGCCGGTGCCGTCGGGCTCGAGCCACGGTTCGGGGGTCGCGCTCGCGACCGTCGCCCCGTGCGGCACGCCGCGCAGCAGACCGCCGTGCAGCGCCGCCACGAACGCACGCTGCGCGTCGCGATCGGGCGCCAGCACCTGCGCCACCCGCGCGTTGGTCGCTTGGGTGAGCGCGGCGCAGGCACCGAGCAGGATCGCGAAGACGATCGGCGCGCCCGGGACGCGCCGCACCGCGAGCACGAGCGCGACGATCAGCAGCGCGACGCCGAAGTACTCGCCGAAGACCGGCAGATACCCCCACCCCAACCGCAGCTCGTCCTGATATTTGGCGAGCGTCGCGACCGGCAGCGCGAGCAGCACGACGACCAGCGCGCCGGCACCCACGAACGGCAACGGGCGCACCGGCGCCGCAACGACCGCGCGAACGGCAAGCCACGCGGCGAACGCGAACACGAGGACCAGCAACGGCTGCAGCGGCGTGTAGCGGTCGAACGCCACGATCCCCCTGCCGAAGATCACGTTCGGATCGGCCCACCAGTAGACGAGCGGAAACGCGGCGGCGATCTGGTCGAACGCGGCCCGCGCGAACGGCTGCGGCGCGAGGCGGAGCGCGTAGGGTCCGGCCACCGGCACCAGCGCGTGGAGGACGCCGACCAGCGCGAAGCAGGCGACGCTGACCGCGAGCATCGGCGCCGAGACCTTGAGCGCGTCCGCCCAGCTGCGCCCGCGCGCCTTCGCGAGCAGCAGGTACAGCACGCCGAAGCCGTA
The DNA here is from genome assembly GCA_050015755.1 of Vulcanimicrobiaceae bacterium. Classification (GTDB taxonomy): domain Bacteria; phylum Vulcanimicrobiota; class Vulcanimicrobiia; order Vulcanimicrobiales; family Vulcanimicrobiaceae; genus Vulcanimicrobium. Next base: position 3,676 of record JBEKAU010000113.1, read on the forward strand.
GACGGCCTCGTAGGTGAGCGCGGCGAGCAGGTAGAGCACCACCGCGGCGATCAGCGCACGACGGCGGCCGCGCGCGAGCACGTCGGCGAACGCGAGCAACGAGAGCAGCGTCGCGATCGCGACGACTTGCGGCATCCCGTTGTAGGCCAGGATCGCGTCGTGATAGACGCGCTCTTGCAGCAGCGCGCAGACCGCGAGCGCGGCCAGGTTGCCGATCGGCACGCTCGCGTAGGCAGCGACGCAGCGCCGAAACAGCTCGACCGTGACGAGCGTGAGCACGACCAGCAGCCACTTGTACGCGAGGACGCTGGTGAACGTCGCGAAGACCACGAACTTCTCGACGACCAGACCCGGATAGAAGCGTGCGTTGCCGAGCAGCCACAGCGCGAACGCATGCTGCATGATCGTCGGCAACGACTCGTGCCGTGCCGCCAGCCAGCCCGGGAGTGCCCAGTAATACGCGTCGTCGGCGTACCAGCCGGTCCCGAGCGCGGGCGCGATCACGAGCAGTCCCAGCAGCGCGATGACGAACGGAAAGGCCTTGGCCGGCACGGCCCTTCGATTCGCGCGGCCGGGGGGAAAGCCTCGACCGCGAAGGCGCGGCCGCGCGCGGCTGAGAACGCTCGCCCTCGTGGACGCCACCGCTCCCCGACCGAATCCGCAGTTACAACCGATCAAGGTCGAAGGCGCGGGGCCCGTCTATGACGGCGTCGTCGCCGCATGCGAGCGCCGGGGCTATCGCGTGGTCGCCAGCGGCGATGCGGCGCTCTTCGTGCTCGCGGCAACGACGCGCATCGTGCGCAAGGCCGAGTACGAGGCGCCGCCGCTGGGGACGCTCTGCTTCCACCCCAGTCTCTTGCCGCGGCACCGCGGCCGCGACGCGGTGTACTGGACGCTCAAGATGGGTGAGACGCAGACCGGCATCACCTGGTTCTGGGTGACCGACAAGGTCGACGCGGGCCCGATCGCCATCCAGCGGGAGCTCGCGATCCCGCCCGGTATCCGCCCGCGCGATCTCTACAACGAGAAACTCGCGCCGCTAGGCGTGGCGGCGTTCGAGGACCTGCTGGGCGATCTCGAGGCGGGCATCGTTCGGCGCGTCGAGCAGGACGAGCGGCTCGCCACCTACGAGCCGCCCCGCGAACGCAAGCCCGAGAGCGCTTAGCCCGCCAGTCGGCCGACTTCCTCGCGGTCGCGCTGCACCTCGAACGTGCCGCGCACGCTCGGACGTGTCCGCGTCTCCCGCAGATCGAAGGCCGCCTGATAACTGTGCGGCAGCTCTTCGATGGCGTAGACGCGCCAGAGTCCGTCGTAGGTGGTCGTGCTCAGCGGCCGAAACGGCGGTCCGGCCACGCGCGTGAGCCGATGCTCGTCGACGTCGTCGATCAGGAACGTCCCGTCGGAGAGCCGGATGCAGTCCTGTATCCAGCCGCCGTCGGCCGCGTAGCGGTGCGTCACCTGGAAGCGCTCGTCGAGCAGGATCAGCTCTTGCGCCCAACTGTTCGCCAACGACCAGCCGTCGGGCAGACGGCGGATCGCATGCGGCCGCGCCAGCCCGTCGAGCAAGATCTCCGGCGCCCGCTCCGGCGCGTTGCGGTCGATGCGGATCAGCAGTCCTTGGTGGAAGAGCGTGGTGAGCACGAACCGCTCATCGGGATCGGCGAACGCGACGCTGTTGAGGTGCGTCGCCTGATAGCGCGTGTGATACTGCACGCCGCGGTGATCGATGCCGCGTCCGCTCTCGCGCACGTGGCCCGAGGGTGCGGTCGCGAAGCCGTGCTCGGCGGCCCACCACTCCCAGAGCGTGTTGCCGTCGAGGTCGACCTCGACGATCCCATCGCTGCCGGTACAGGCGACGAGCAGCCCACGCGAGGTGCGCACGATCCCATGACAGTCGTTGAAGGCCGGGTTGGAGATGCGGCGCACGATGCGTGACGGTTTGGCGAGCACGTCGATGACGAAGATGCACGCCGACTCGCCATCGGCGACGTAGAGCGCGTCGTCGGCGAAGGTGAAGCCCATCGGCGTCACCAGCCCTTCGCCCCATTCCTCGCGCCAGGCGACCTTGCCGCTGGTCAGGTCGTAGATCACGAACGTGCCGCGAAAGGGGCGCTCACCGGTCAGATTCGATCGCGCGTCGTCGGCACCGCGGACGACATAGTCGTCCTTGCGCCACGTCAGCGGCAGGTCGCGAGGCGTTTCGACCGAGCCGATGTTCAGCGTCGCGCTGGTGCGGCGTCTCGGGTCGATACGCGCACCGGGCACCGGCGGGATGCCGCCTTCGATCCGCCATCGTCGTCGCAGGAGATCGAGCCGTGTGGAAACGACGGATGCTGCTACGAACATCGGCAGCGAATCCTCATCGAGATGGCTGAGGAGCTAAGTTGCACGAACACACCCTGTTCCGTACGCCGGCCGTCTGCTTCGCCGGGGTACGTCCCTAGCATGTGATCGCACGTTGCCTCTGTCAAGAGTTCTGAACAAATGCGTCCCGGTTCACTCTTTATCGGCCATTTCGCGCCAAAATCGCATTTCCAAGCGGTACGCCAAAAATAGCTACGATCGCGGCGGCCAGGAGGACCGGCGCGAAGGCCACTTCGGGGATGTGGGTCGCGTCCCACGACGCCCCCGCCAGGAGCGTGGCGACGAATGCAATGGCGTATCCGAGTGCAAATGTGCCTCCGGACACACGTGCGACGTCCTCGGGCGCGGCGAGGATCGCGGGCATCGCGAAGCTGAGGGTGAGGACGTACGCCGCGCACAGCCCGAACACGCCGGACGCCAGCAATTCGCCGACGACGCCGCCGAAAATGAAGGCCGCGAGCGCACCGACGAGCAGCGCCGAGACGATCAGCGAGGTGATCCGGCGGCCGAGCACGCGCAGCGGAATCATCCCCACGATCAGCGAGGCCGGCAGCTGTCCGATGTTGAGCACGCTCAGCGCGGGGCCGACGAGTGCGGCGTGCGCGGTCGCGTGCAGATAATCCGGGATGAACGTGTTGGCCCCGAAATAGGCCAAGCTCGCCGATGACTGGTAGACACCAATCTGCCATACGCGCCGATCGCGCAGATCGGGGAACCAGCGCGAACCGGCCGGCGGCCGCGTATCGCCACCGAGCGGCGCGAGGACGAGCACGAGCGCGGTCGCTGCGACGAAGACGCTCCACACCGCCAGCGCGGCCGGCCACGAACCGCCGAGCCACGGCAAGACCAGCGGCAGCGTCAGCGAGGCCGGGACCGCTTCGCCGCACAGCAGCCCGTTCGCCCAGATCCCGGTCGCCAGCGCGACCCGACCGGGAAACCAGGTGCGCGAGAGCGCCGCGAGCGTCGGCTGGCTGATCGCGATCCCCAGACCCATCGCGATCGTCGCTCCGAACAGCACCGCGGTCGAGGGGCCGACGCCGCGCAGCGCCGCCGCCACCGCGATGACCGTCAGTCCGGCCGCCAGCGCGCGACGCGCACCCAGCCGCGTCACCAGCAGCGAGCCGAAGACGGCCGCCAGCGCCATCATCAGCACCGGCAGGTTCGAGAGGGCGGTGACGGCGGACTCGTCGAGCCCGAGCGCGCGGTGGATCGCGGGAAGCAGCGGTGGGACCGCGAGCAGGGTGAGCCGCAGGTCGACCCCGGCGCACCACAGCACGACCCCGCGTGCGAGCGGAGGCGCCGAGGACATCGCCCCCTTCTCTCGCCGCCGAGAACGCGCTCCCTCCGAAGCCGAGCGCGGAATCACGGCGTGCTCGGTGAAG
>JBEKAU010000114.1:0-7389 GCA_050015755.1 Vulcanimicrobiaceae bacterium
TCACCGCATACTCGGGTCGCGCGGCGACGACGCCGGCCTGGATGCGCCGCACGTAGAACAGGTCGAGCCGCGCGATGCCGTGCGACTCGACGCCGCGCACGTCGGCGGCGACCAGCACGTCGGCGACGTCGCGCGCGTCGCTTTCGGAAACGCCGACGGCGGCGAGCGACGCGCGGATGAACGCGTGCTCGGCCGCCTCGTGCGTGCGGATCTTGGAAGGTTCCTCGCCGATCATCCCGGCGTTACTTGACGAGGGTGAACTTCTGGCCCTTCACCTGCGTGAGGACGAGCGAGTCCTCGGCCAATCCGTTGTGATCGCCGGCGCTCATGTGGAACGGACCCGTGACGCCGTCGTAGCTGATGTGCTCGAGCGTGTCGCGCAGCTTGGCGGGATCGGAGCTGTGCGCGCGTCCCAGCGCGGCAGCGAGGATCTCGACCGAATCGTAGCCGAACCCGCCGAACATGTTGACGGGCAGATCCTTGGGATACTGCTTGGTGAAGTCGGCAATATAGCGATCGAGGATCTTCTTCTGCGGGTCGCTCGCCGGCAGCTGGTCCGCGATGGTGACCTTGGTGGTGACGATGAACGCGCCGTCGATGCCCGGTCCCGCCTGTTCGAGGAACGCGCCGTTGGCGGCGCCGTCCGAGAAGTAGATCGGGTAGGGCAAGTTCAGCTCGCGATAGCCCTTCATCACGGTCGTCACCGAGGGTAGCGTGCTCCACACGACGACGGCCTCCGGATTGGCGGCCTTGACGTGCGTGAGCTGCGTCGTCGCGTCGCTGGCTTTCGAATCGATCGCCTGCGGGTCGACCACGGTGAACGCCCCGCCCGCCGCATCGTTGAAGTGCTGCAAGCCGGTCTTGCCGTAGTCGTCGTTGCGGTAGACGAAGCCGACCTTCGTCTGGCCGTGCCGCTTCATGTACGCCTGCATCTTCGCCGCGACGCGCGTGTCGGTAATCGGCATCTTGAAGACCCACTTGTGCTCGGTGACCGGTTCGATGATTTGCGCACTCGACGCGAGCGAGATCATCGGAATCCCGGCCTGCTGCACGAGCGGGACCATTGCCATCGACGTCTGGGTCAGCGAAGAGCCGATGATGGCGATGACGTGGGCATCGAGCAATTGGCGCACGTCGTTGACGGCGGTCGTCGGGTCGGACTGATCGTCGAGGATCGTGACCTTGAGCGGATGGCCGTCGACGCCGCCGGCGGCGTTGATCTCGTCGACCGCCAACTGGATGCTGTCGGCCGCGGGCCGGCCGAGCGAGGCGCCGGGGCCGCTCTCCGAGACGGCCGCGCCGATCAGGTACGGCGCACCGGCCGCGGCGACCGTGTGGGGCGGCGCAGCTGCCGCAAAGAGCAGACCCACACCCAGCGAGAGCGCGCCGAGGCGCGCGTAGGTCGTACGCATGGAAAACCAACCTCCGAACGGGGCGATGTGCGGCGTTCTTCTGCGCGCACTCGCCGAGGCCTCGGAGATTTCTTACGTGCCGGTCAGGTTAGTTGACACCGCGCGTACTTCCAGGGCTCTCAGCGTTTCTGCTTTGGCGGGATTTCCGGGGGAAGCTCCCATTTGATGAGCTTCGCCTCCTGCGCAGGCCGTATCGGCTCAAACGGCCCAGGTTTAGCCAAGGAGTTCTTTTTGCTGTCGTCTCTTTTATCGTCGGGCATTAGCGGGCTCTCCAATGCGAAGAGGCGGAGCGCTACGGCGTAGCGTGACCGTTCGGCGAGGCCGCAGGCGGAGTTGGGAGCGTTCCTCCCTTGACCGCCTCTGAGGGCTGTGCAGGCTCAACCGGCGTGAACGGACCGGGCGTTTCCTCGAACACTAGTTTCTCACCAATAGGAAAGCAGCGGCTGGCGGGACAGGCGTGAAAGGCCCCGGCGGATCCGATGGCCGCGGCGTCCCATTCGAGGCTTTTGGCGCTTCTGGCGCCGGCTCAGGTTCGTGCATTGCTATCCCCATCTTCCCCGCCAGCGGCCCCCAATCCGGCTAGCCCTTCGGATTCTTGATGACGGCGCAGGGTTTCGGCGCCGCTTTAGGCATCGAAGGCGCGCAGCGCGACGGCGACAGCACCGAGGGTGCAACCCAGGCCTTTTGCGACCCTGAGGGGCCATTGTGGACATCGTTGCTCACGGCCATGGCATTCAAGAAGATTAAGGCTGCCGCAACGGCCACAGATCCATACGCGATAGCGAGCGCGTTCGGCTCTCCCGCGACAGCACGAGAGAGTTGTCCCTGCGCCTCTCGGTAGCGCTGAGCGACAAGGAGCGCCATCGCGGCACGATTGTCTGCGCTCACTGTCTTCGCCGACGCATAAGGACCGACATCCGTAACGGTCAAGTCCTTCGCGCGCAGCACATACATAAGGGCGATAATCGCGAGAACGATAAATGCGAATGCGGCGAACAATAGTGGCGTCAGCGTGATCGGCTTACCGTCCTTCGCGATCCCGAACACGCCGAAGGCGCTCGTTGCACCAGCTACTATGCCGAGCATCGCGGTCGCCTTTGCCTCGATGCTATCCGAGCCTGACGAAGTCGTCTCAAAGCTTGCCTTTGCGTACTCCTCTAACATAATCGCGGTTTCCACGTTCAGCGTTACTCCTGAACCAACCCGATCCTGAACGGCACGCAACTCGTTATAAGCGGCCTCCAATAGTTCGGGCGTGAGGACCCTGACAGGCTTTGTTAGTCGAAGTTTCCAGATACCTAGGGCAACCTGATACACCGTGAAGCAGACGCCAGCGGCCAGGACGCCACCAACTAGCCCACTTGAGCGAACCCCGACTATGACTGCGGCAAGAACTCCAATGGGTACTAGTACGCGCAGCGTTCGTGCGCTCCCATTAATCACGTCGGGCCTCCCGCGCGTTCCGCAACTGAAAGGTCGTCACGTGCCGGTCAACTCGACGACGACGCGCCCCAAGAGCCGGTCGGCCTCGTACTCGTCGAGCTTCGCGCGGTCGTAGCACAGGCCGAGCCAGCAGCGGCCCTCGACGATCGCGCCCGGCGCCAGAATCAACGGCTCGCCTGGTGCGACCAGCGGGAACGCGATCAACGTCCCGGTCGCGCCGACGTTGGTGACGCTGGCGGCGGCGCCGCCGACGTCGAGCGCGGTCAGTGTTCCGGCTCGCGCTCGCTCGCCCAGGTCGGCGATCCGCACGCCGATGTCGTGGAGCGACGCATCGCGCGCGTCGGGGATCACCGGCACGACCAGGCCGTCCGGAATCTCGACCGCGATGCCGATGCGATCGGCACTGAGCGCACGCGCCAACGCGCGCACGAAGAACGCGGTCCAGGTGACGCCGTGGCGTTCGATCCCGCGCAGGTCGACCATCCGCGCGCACGAGCCCTGCGCGATCGTCGCGCGTGCTTCGGTCATCCGCTCCGCGATGCGGCGGCGCATCGTCGAGAGCCCACCGGGTGCGCTCGCGACAACAGGCGCCGAGGGCGGCGTCGCCGGCGTGCGATCCACCACCGCCTCGCCGTCGGCGGCGATCCGTGCCAACACCTGGCCGACTTCGGCGCGTTCGCCTTCGGCGACCAGGATCTCGGCCAGCACGCCCGCATACGGCGACTCGACGTCGGTGTTGACTTTGTCGGTCTCGACGGCGAACAGCGGCTCGCCTTTGCGCACCGTCTCGCCGAGGCGCTTGTACCATGCCGACACGACGCCCTCGACGAGCGTATCGGCGAGACGCGGGAACTCAACCTGCACGAACGGCCTCCGGAACGACGCCACGCTCGAGCGCGGTCTTGAACGCGGCGAGAAAACGGCCGACGACGGCACCGTCGACGGCCCGGTGATCGACCGCGCACGCAACGAAGGCGCGCCCGTCGCGCACGGCGCCGATGCGCACCGCGGCGGTCTGGCCGGGCCGCACGAACGGGATCGCGAGGTCGGCGCCGCTGGGACCGTAGTCGACCAGCGTGATCGTGCCCCCGCCGCGCGCCGGCGACGACGGCCCCAGATCGAGGTCGACGACGACCTGGTCGTGCTCGACGATACCGTTCCAGCTGAAGGTCGCGTTGCAGCGCGGGAACGCGCGGCAGGCGACCACCAGCGCGTCGAGCGCGAGCCGCGTATGTTCCTCCGGCAACACGGCCTCGATGACGCTCGAGGCCTGCGGAATGCCGGGATCGTAGCTCGCCCACGCGCTCGCGCGGGAAGGTCGTGCACCTGCGAGCCGGACCACCGCGGCGTGGATGCGCGCGCGATTCGGCAGGACTGCGTCTTCGAGCACGTCGTCGACCGGGATGCCCGGGATGTCGGGCATCGCGACGCGTACCGGCGGCACGTCGAGCACGTCGGCCTCGGCCGCGATCGCGCACAGCTCGGCACCCAAGCCCATCGTCAGCGTGTCCTCGTGCACGACGCACAGCCGCCGCGTCTTGCCCAGCGAGGCGAGGATCGTCGCGCGGTCGAGCGGCTGCAGCGTGCGCAGGTCGACGATCTCGACGTCGATGCCCTCGGCGGCGAGCGTCTGGGCCGCCGCGAGCGATTCGTGCAGCATCATCCCGTAGGTGAGGATCGTCGCGTCGCGGCCCTCGCGCACGACGTTCGCCAGCCCGATCGGCACGACGTAGTCGCCTTCGGGCACCGGCCCGCGGATCGCGCGGTAGGTACGCTTGTGCTCGAGGACGAGCACCGGGTCGGGGTCGCGGATCGCGGCCAGCAAGAGACCTTTCGCGTCGGCCGGCGTCGACGGTGCGACGACCTTGAGCCCCGGCGCGTGCGTGTAGTACGTCTCCACGCTCTGCGAGTGATACGGGCCGCCGCGAAAGCCGCCGCCGTACGCGGTGCGCACGACCATCGGTACGCTCCAGTCGCCGCCGGTGCGCCAGCGGATCTTCGCCGCCTCGCCGACCAGATGATCCATGCAGGCGTGGATGAAGTCGGCGAACTGGATCTCGGCGACGGGGCGGATACCGCGCATCGCCATCCCGACCGCGATCCCGGCGATCGCCGTCTCCGACATCGGCATGTCGATGACGCGCTCGGCACCGAAGCGATCGTAGAGCCCTTCGGTGGCGCGGAAGACGCCGCCGAGTTTGCCGACGTCCTCGCCGAACACGACGACGCGCGGGTCGCGCGCCATCTCCTCGCCGAGCGCTTCGCGCACGGCTTCGATCACGGTCAGCTCACGCATACATGTGCTCCGCGACGGTGGCAGGATCGCCGAGCGGCTGCGCCTCGGCCCACTCCGCCGCGTCGTCGGCCGCTGCGGCCGACTCGGCGTCGATCCGATCGGCGAACGCGGCGTCGACCAGCGCGCGGGCGCGTACGACCGGGTCGAGCGTGGCGCGAGCGGCGTCGACCTCGGCGCGATCGCGATAGCGGCTGTCGTCGTCGTTCGAGGTGTTCGGCAAGAAGCGCACGCAGCTGGCGTCGATCAGCGAGGGTCCCTCGCCGGCGCGCGCCCGTGCGAACGCGGTGCTCGCCGCCGCGTACATGGCCTCGACGTCCATTCCGTCGACCGCGTGGCCGGGCATGCCATACCCGGCGGCACGCTCGACCAGCGTCTCGGTCGCGTACTCGTCGGAACGCTTGACCGACTGCGTCCAGCCGTTGCGGTGCACGACGAACAGGATCGGCAGCCGATGGACGGCGGCCAGGTTCATCGACTCGTGGACTTCGCCTTTCTGCGCGCCGCCGTCGCCGAACGCGATCACCGAGACGCTGCCGTCGCCCAGCAGCTTCGATGCCCACGCGCAGCCGACGCCGTGCGTGCAGTGGTTGGGTTGTGGCCCCTGCTGTGAAAGAACGTGGAGTGCGCGCGAGCCGAAGTGCGCGTACGGCTGGCGCCCGCGCGCGTTGGGGTCCGATGGGCGCGAGAAAAAACACAGCATGATGTCGCGCGCGGGCATTCCGAGCGTGATCAGCGCGGCGAGGTCGCGGTAGTGCGGCGAGAGCCAATCGACGCCGGGCTGCATGGCGAGCGCATAGCCGACCCCGATCGCTTCGTGCCCGCTGCACGGCACGGCGAAGTGCGCGCGACCGGCGCGGGCCAGCCGCCACATCCGTTCGTCGAGCGCCCGCGAAAGGGAGAACGCGCGATATGCGCGCTCCCGCTCGGCCGCTGTCACGATCGCGCCTGCATCAGTGGACCATCACGAACTTGCCGTGCTGAATCTGCGACATCACGACGTTGCTCTCGGAGAGTCCGTAGTGCTGGCTCGGCGAGAAGTGGAACGCGCCGGAGACGCCGACGAAGGTGGTCTGCTCGAACGCGGCCCGCAGCGTCGCGGGCGTGACATTGGTTCCGTGCAGCTTCTCCAGCGCGGCCTTCAGAAAGCCGACGCCGTCGTATCCCCAGGTCCCGAAGATGCTGACCGGCGCGTCCTTCGGGTAGTCGGCGTCGAACGCGGCGACGTAGTGCTCGAGCACCTTCTTGGTCGGATCGTTGTCGGGCAGCTGATCGACGACGTTGACTTTCATCGTTGCGATGTACGCGCCGTCGAGCGGCGGTCCGGCTTGCTTGACGAAGATCCCGCTGGCAGCGCCATCCGAGTAGTAGAGCGGCATCGTCAGCCCCAGCTCGCGGAAGCCGCGCACGATCACGTTGGCGCTGGGCAGCGTGGTCCAGCAGATCAGCGCTTGCGGGTTCGCGGCCTTGACGTGCGTGAGCTGCGTCGTTGCGTCGCCGGCCGTTCCGTCGATCGCATCACTCGAGATCACGCTGAAACCGTCAGCCTTGCCGGCGTCGATGAAGTGCGCCATCCCCGTCTTGCCGTAATCGTCGTTGCGGTAGATGAACGAGACCTTCGTCTGGCCGTGCTGCTTCATGTACGCTTGCAGCGCCTTGGCAACTTCGGTGTCGTTGATCGGAATCTTGAAGACCCACTGGTGCGACTCGGCGGGTGCCACCACGCTCACGCTCGAGGCGTACGAGACGAGCGGGATCTGCGCGGCCTGCGCGAGCGGGACCAGCGCGAGCGACGTCGGGGTCAGCGGTGTCCCGAAGATCGCGATCGGGTGCTGGTCCTGCAACTGGCGGAAATCGTTGACGGCGGTCGTCGAGTCCGATTGGTCGTCGAGGATCGTCAGCTTGATCGGGCGGCCGGCGATCCCGCCGGCCTTGTTGATGTCGTCGACCGCGAGCTGCATGCTGTCCGCCTCCGGCCGGCCCAAGGTCGCGCCTTGTCCGCTCTCGGAGAGGATCGCGCCGATGACGTACGGTTCGCCGGCGGCGGCCACCGGACGGCCGGGAGCGATCGAAAGGACCAACGCGAGGCCGAGCGCGCCCGCGGCGAGACGAAGCGATGAACGCATGATCATGACCTCCTACGACTCCAGGTAGACACGGCGCGCCGAGCGCGCCAGCTCTTCCGACGACTCGGTGCCGACGATGCGGCCGCGCTGCATCAGGTACGCGCGCGAGCAGATC
>JBEKAU010000115.1:0-7355 GCA_050015755.1 Vulcanimicrobiaceae bacterium
GGCCGGAGATCGTCGTGCTGCCCGCCAACACCGACGAGGTCGCGGCCTGCGTGCGGCTCGCGCGCGAACTCGATATGCCGATCGTCCCGCGCGGGGCCGGCACCGGTCTCTCCGGCGGCGCGCTGCCGAGCGAGGGTTGCGTCGTGATCGGCCTGGCGCGCATGAAGCAGATCCTCGCGATCGACCTCGCCAACCGCGTCGCGCGCGTGCAGCCGGGCGTCATCAACCTCGACATCACCCGCGCGCTCGCGCCCGACGGGTACTACTACGCGCCCGATCCCAGCTCGCAGAGCGTCTGCACGATCGGCGGCAACGTCGCCGAGAATTCCGGCGGCGCGCACTGCCTCAAATACGGCTTCACCGTCAACCACGTCCTCGGGCTCACGCTGGTGACCGGTGAGGGCACGATCGTGCAGATCGGATCGGTCGCCGGTGAACCCGATCCGCTCGGCTACGACCTGTGCGGCGTCGTCGTCGGCAGCGAAGGGATGACCGGGATCGTCACCGAGGTGCTGGTGCGCGCGCTGCGCACGCCCGAGGCGACCCGCACGCTGTTCGCCACCTTCCCGTCGACCGACGAGGCCGGCGATGCGGTCTCGCGCATCATCGGCGCCGGGATCATCCCGGCCGCGATCGAAATGTGCGATCAGCTCGCGATCGAGGCGATCGTGGCGGCGACCGGCGTCGACTGGCCGCTCGACGTCGGCGCCTTGCTCTTGATGGACGTGGACGGCGTCGCCGCCGAGGTCGACGAGACCGCCGGCCGCGCCCAGGAACACCTGCGGGCCGCCGGCGCGGTCGAAATTCGCACGCCCAAGGACGACGCGGAGCGCGCGCTGGCGTGGAAGGGCCGCAAGGCCGCATTTGCAGCGATGGGCCGCATCTCGCCGAACTACTACGTGCAGGACGGCGTCATCCCGCGCAAGGAGATCGCGACCGTGCTGCGCGAGATCGCGGCCCTCGGCGCAGCGCAGGGACTGCGGGTCGCCAACGTCTTTCACGCCGGCGACGGAAATTTGCACCCGCTGGTGCTCTACGATGGACGGATCCCCGGCGAAGAGGCGAAGGCCGAGCACGTCGGCGGTGAGATTCTGCGCGTCTGTTTACGTCACGGCGGTTCGGTGACCGGCGAACACGGCGTCGGGCACGACAAAGCGTGCTACCTCGGCGAGCAATTCTCCGCCGCCGACCTCGAAGCGATGATGGCGATCCGCACCGCGTTCGATCCCGATCGCCGCTTCAACCCGGAGAAAGTGTTCCCGACCCCGCGTTTGTGCGGCGACAAACCGGGCGCCTACGCTCCGCACGTGGTCGAGCAGAGCGGCGAGGCCGGACGCGGATGACCGACGCCGAGATCGCGATCGCGGGCGTCATCCCGCGCGACGTCGTCACGCCTGCCGACGTCGACGCGCTGCGCGCCCTGGTCGCGGACCTGCACGCGCAGCGCAAGGCGTTCGCCTTCGTCGGTGGCGGCACGGAGCTGGAGCTCGGCAACGCGCCGCGCATGCTCGATACGGTCGTGCGCACGACCGCGCTGCGCCGCGTCGTCGACTATGCGCCCGAGGACCAGACGATCACCCTCGAAGCCGGCATCACCTTTGCAGAACTCGATGCCGTGCTCGCCGAGCACGGCCAGATGCTGCCGCTCGACGTGCCCGACCGCGCGCGCACGACCGTCGGCGGCGCGCTCGCGACCAATGCGTTCGGTGCGCGCCGCCAGCGCTACGGCACCGCCAAGGACATGATCGTCGGCGTGCGCGTCGTGCGGCCGGACGGCACGCTGGCACGTGGCGGCGGCAAGGTCGTCAAGAACGTCGCCGGCTTCGATCTCCCCAAGCTCGCGGTCGGCTCGCTCGGCACGCTGTTCGGCATCGTCGAGGCGACGTTGCGCGTCTATCCGATCCCCGCCGCGCGCGAGGGCGTCGCGTACGCGCTGCCCTCCGCTGATGCGCTCGCCGCGGCTGCGCGCGCCTTCGTCGCACAGCGCCTCGAACCCGAGACGTTCGCGGTATACGACGGTCGTACGCTGACGGTCGACTTCGCCGGAACACCGAGCGGCGTCGCCGCGCAGACCGCCGCGGCCGACGCGCTGTTGCGCGCGCTGGGGGCGACGCCGGCCGCGCCGCCCGTGACGACGCTCGAAGGACGTGCATGGCGGGTGCGGTTGACCGCGCCGCCGGCCGCGACGCCCGCCGGCGAGATCGCGTACCCGCTGCTCGGCATCGCACTGCGCGCCTCCGACGCGTCACTGGACGTCGCCGCCCTGCGCCGCGGTGCCAACGCCGTCGTCCACGCGCTGCCGCTCGCGTCCCGCGCCGAGGTCGACGTGTGGGGACCGCTGCCGCCGTCGTTCCCGCTGATGCGTGCGATGAAAACGAATTTCGATCCGCACGGCCTCTGCAACCCCGGCCGCTTCATCGGAGGGCTCTAGCGTTGACCGTGCGCGCGTACGCCGACCTCATCGCCGACTGTGTCCACTGCGGGTTCTGTTTGCCGGCGTGTCCGACGTACGTGTCGTGGGGCGAGGAGATGGACTCGCCGCGCGGGCGCATCGACTTGATGCGCGGGGTCGACGACGGGACGATCGCGCTCGACGCCGTCGTCGGTGAGCACATCGACAAATGCCTGGGCTGCATGGCGTGCGTGACGGCGTGTCCGTCGGGCGTGCGCTACGATCTGCTGATCGAGGCGACGCGCGCAAAGGTCGAGACACAGGTGCCGCGGAGCGCGGGCGACCGCGCGTTCCGCAATCTCGTGTTCGCGCTCTTTCCGTATCCGGAGCGCCTGCGCGCGCTGGCGCCGCTGCTCTGGCTGACGGAGAAGCTCGGCCTGCAGCGACTGGTCGCCGGACCGCTGGGGCGCGTGCTGCCGGTGCGGCTGCGCTCGCTGGTGACGATTGCGCCGCCGGTCGATCTCGCTGCCACGTTCGCCGCGCTGCCGGCGCACACGCCGGCAATCGGTGAACAGCGCGCGCGGGTCGCGCTCGTCGCCGGTTGCGTGCAACGGACGTTCTTCCCCGGCGTCAACGCGGCGACGCTGCGTGTCCTGGCGGCCGAGGGCTGCGAGGTCGTCGTACCGGCCGGTCAGGGGTGTTGCGGTGCGCTCTCGCTCCACAGCGGTCGGCTCGAGGAAGCGAAGCGGTTCGCGCGCGCGCTGATCGCGCGCTTCGAGGCGGAGCCGGTCGATGCGATCCTCGTCAACGCCGCCGGCTGCGGCTCGTCGTTGAAAGAATACGGCGAGTTGTTCGTGGACGAGCCGGCGTGGGCGGCGCGTGCGGTCGCGTTCGCGGCGAAGGTCCGCGACGTCAACGAGTACCTGGCGACGCTCGAGCCGCGCGCGCCGCGTCGGCCCTTGCCGCTGCGCGTCGCCTATCACGACGCCTGTCATCTCGCGCACGCGCAGCACGTGCGCGCGCAGCCGCGGGCGCTGCTGCGCTCGATTCCCGGGCTCGAGCTGCTGGAGATCGCCGAGGGCGACCAGTGCTGCGGCAGCGCCGGGACCTACAACCTCTTCGAGCCGGCCGCTGCGCGCGAGATCGGTGCCCGGAAGGCCGACAACGTGCAGCGCTGCGCACCCGATCTGCTGGCCAGCGCGAATCCGGGCTGCACCATGCAGATCGGCGCGCTGCTGGCCGAGCGGGGTGCGCGGTTGCCGGCCGCGCACCCGATCGAGATCCTCGACGCCGCGATCAACGGGACGTCGCTGCCGAACTGAACCCTAGTGCGGCTGATGCGGCCCCGGGAGGCTCCCGGGCATCGGCTGCGGTGCGGTCTGCTGCGTCGTCTTCTTCTTGCCGTTGACGCCGATCTGCGTCGAGACGATGTTGACGTTGACCGACGCCGTCGAGCCGCTGCTGCTGGTGATCGCGATCGTGCACGCGGTCGGCGGCGGCGAGCCGACCGGCGCGGCCGTGCCGTTGACGGTGATCGTCGTCGGCGACGAGGACGCGTTGAACGTCACCGTGTTCGGTGAATCGGTCGCCGCGGCGCCGTCGCCGTGGCAGTTCGGCTGCGCGATCGTGATCGTGCCGTTGGGGCCGGTCTGCTGGACGGTGAACGTCGCCGAGCCCGGCACGCCGTTGATCGAGACCGTCGTCGGCGTGACCGTCAGCGGGCTGTAGCCCGGCGGCGGCGTCGGTGTCGGCGTTGGCGTCGGCGTCGGCGTCGTGACCGGGAGGCCGCTGCCGGTTGGCGTCGGCGTCGGCGTCGGCGTCGGCACCGGCGTCGAGGTGGGAACGAGCGTCGGCGTCGGCGTCGGGATCGGTGAGGGCGAGGGCGGCGCCGCGTGCGTGCCCGAGTCAACGGCGACGAGACCGACGAGCGCGGCACCCGCGGCGGCGAGCCCCAGTGTCGCTCCGCTGATGCCGGCGGCCGCGCCTGCGCCACCCGCGCCGCCCGCTCCCGCGCCGGCACCGCCGGCACCAGCGCTGCCGCCACCGCCGGCGCCGCTGCCCGAACCGGTCGGATCGAACGGCTGGCCGGTCGGATGCAGCACGTTGAACTGGTTGAGTGCCGGGTTGTTGATGGCGTTGAGGGTCGTCGTCGAGACGGTCGCCGTGGCGCCGGAGGTACCGAGCACCGTCATGCCTTGGCCGGTCACGAGCGTGAACGTCTTGGTGCCGACTTGCACGACGACGTCGCCGGGCTGACACGCGACGCACGCGATCTGCGTTCCCTGCGTACCGCTGGCGATGATCCCTTCGGTACCGCGCACGGCGATCTGCGAGGTCGGCGTGGTGAAGGTGTAGTTCGACTGTCCGCCCTGCGGATGCACGACGTTGAAGTGCAGGGCGCCTTGTGCGAGCGTGATGTGGTTCTGTCCCGCGCCGACGGCGTTGAACGCGCCGACCTGCACGGTGGTGCTGGCGCCGATGTCGACTTGCGAGGAGTCGCGCAGCGTCAAAATCGCCGACGACTGCGCGGCCGTCACCGCGTACGCATCGTCCGGCAAATCCTCGCGGCTGAAGACCGGGTGCAAGCTGTCGGACAAGGTGTTCTTGTAGCCAACCGACCCCTTGACGCGGGTCAACTGCTTATCACCACTGGCTGCCGAAACCGGTGCAATCTGCCCGAACGCAACGACGGCGATAAGCGCCGCGAGAAGGGCGGCGCTCACTTGACGAACCATGGGAGGGGACGTTCCCGATGAACTGCTTGCGACCCTATGAGGACCTGGCTGTCGCCTGGCGAGCGATGCGCGGTCGCGACGTTCGCGTGCGGGAGGTCGCTTGCGTCGGGGCAGCCCGGACCCTCCTGCTAGCCGAAACGGGTAGCGCCGATGCCCCGACCGTCTCGATCTCGGCGGGGGTCCACGGCGATGAGCCGGCCGCGCCGTGGGCGCTCCTCTCGCTGGTTCGCGACGGCTTGCTCGACCGGCGCTTCGCCTATCGGATGTGGCCCTGCCTCAACCCCACCGGCTACCGCGCCGGGACCCGCGGCAACGCCGAGGGGGACGACATCAACCGCAGCTTCTCGCGGGGCGGGACAACCCCGGAAGCGCGGGCTCTCGTCACCGCCAACCGCGATCGCCGGTTCGTCCTCGCGCTCGACCTTCACGAAGACTTCGAAGCCCACGGCGCCTACCTGTACGAGCCGCTGGGGCCGGGGGCGGTGCCGCGCTACGCCAACCCGATCGTGCGGGCGCTGGATGAGGCGGGGTTGCCCGTCCAGGACCTCGAGCACAGCTTCGACCTGGGGACCCCGCTGTCCGACCCGCCGGCCTACCGGCTCGAGCGCGGCGCGGTGATCGTCGACGCGAAGGCCGAGATGCGGCTCTTTGCCGGGCTCCCGGCCTCGCTGCTCCACTTTCGGCGCGGCACGCAGCCGGTGACGATCGAGTCACCGCGGCCGCGCTCGTGGGACGAGCGGATCGCGATCCACCGCGTCGCGGTCGTCGCCGCGCTCGCGGTGCTGGCGGCGAGCGGCTGACGGCGGCCGGAAAGACAGACAAACGCCTTTCGCGAAAGCGCGCGGGTCATGGCTCAGCGCGATTCTCTCGAAGTCGATGTCCTGTTCGTCGGAGGCGGTCCGGCCTCGCTCGCCGGCGCGATCCGACTGCGGCAGCTCGCAGCGGCGGCGGGTGCCGAGATCAGTGTCATGGTGATCGAGAAGGGCGGTGAGATCGGGAACCACGGTTTCTCGGGCGCCGTCGTCGATCCGAAGACGCTGCACGAGCTCTTTCCCGATGAGGACATCACCGCGGGGCTCGACGCGCCGGTCTCCAGCGACGCGATGTGGTTTCTCACCAACGGCGGCAAGATCGCGGCGCCGTTCACGCCGCCGGTGCTCAACAACCACGGCAAATACGTCGCCTCGCTCTCGAACTTGACCAAGTGGCTCGGCGCGAAAGCGGAGGCGGCGGGTGCCGACGTCTTCGCCGCGTTCCCGGGCCAAGAGCTGCTGTGGGACGGCGACCGCGTCATCGGCGTGCGCATCGGCGACAAGGGCATCGCACACGACGGTTCGCACAAGCCGAACTACGAACCCGGCCCCGACCTGATGGCGAAGGTCGTCGTGTTGGGCGAAGGCCCGCGCGGCACGCTGACCAAGACCGCCGTCGGCCGCCTGGGTCTCGACAAGGATCGCGATCCGCAAGTCTACGCGGTCGGCATCAAGGAGCTCTGGCGCGTGCCGGGACGGCTCGCCGCGGGTTCGGTGATTCATACCCTGGGCGCACCGCTGTGGAACACGTTCGGCGGTGGCTGGATCTACGCGATGAGCGACGACATCATCGACATCGGCTTGGTGACGGGGCTCGACTACGCCGATCCGACCACCGACCCGCACGACAACTTCCAGCGCTACAAGCTGCACCCCGCGATCCGTCCGTTGCTCGAAGGCGGCGAGATGATCCGCTACGGTGCGAAGGCGATCCCCGAAGGCGGCTTGCACGCGATGCCGCGCTTCTATGCCGATGGCCTGTGCATCGTCGGCGACTCGGCCGGCTTCCTCAACGGGCTGCGTCTCAAAGGCATCCATCTGGCGATGAAGTCGGGGATGATGGCGGCGGAGGCGATCTTCGATGCCTTGCAAGCCGACGACACCAGCGCCGCCAAACTCAGCGCCTACGATGACAAATTCCGCGCCTCGTGGGCGTTCACCGAGCTGCACGCCGCGCGCAACTTCCATCAAGGCTTCGCGAGCGGGATCTGGGGTGGACTCGTCAACGCGCAGCTCAGCATGATGAGCGGCGGCCGCGGTTTCGGCATCCACGACAAGCTCGCCGGTGAAGAAGGCTACGCGCGGATGAAGAAGCTGGGCGAGGTCGAGCCGATCGCGAAGAGCAAGCGCGTCGTCCCCGACGGCAAACTCACCTTCGACAAGCTGACCGACGTCTTCAAGAGCGGCACGATGCAC